>CASBQJ010000029.1 GCA_949127705.1 Synechococcales cyanobacterium PMM_0085 | reverse complement strand
GCCGGCTGAATGCCGCCTTTGCCAAGGCGATCGCTCGCTACAATTACCCTGGCGTTTACCGAGGCGTGTTTCCGGTTAAGTGCAACCAGCAGCGACATTTATTAGAAGACTTGGTGCGCTTTGGCAAACCCCATCAGTTTGGCCTAGAGGCCGGGTCTAAACCAGAGTTAATGATTGCGCTGGCGCTGCTGAATACACCGGGCGCGCTGCTGATCTGCAATGGCTACAAAGATCGCGAGTACATTGAAACCGCAATCTTAGCCAAACAGTTGGGCAAGACGGTAATCATTGTGCTGGAACAGGTTGAAGAAGTTGATCTGGTGATTGCAGAAAGCCACAAGCTGGGGATTGAGCCAATTTTGGGCGTGCGCGCCAAGCTCAGCGCCAAGGGGATTGGCCGCTGGGGCACATCGGCAGGCGATCGCGCCAAATTTGGGTTAACCGTTCCCGAAATTATTCAGGCGGTCGAAAAGCTGCGCAGCGCCAATATGCTGGGTTGTCTGCAGCTGCTGCACTATCACATTGGCTCTCAGATTTCGTCGATTAGCGTGATCAAAGACGCCATTCGAGAAGCTAGCCAAATTTATGTGGAGCTGGCGCGGCTAGGGGCGGCCATGAACTATTTGGACGTGGGCGGCGGGCTGGGGGTCGATTATGACGGCTCCAAAACCAACTTCTACGCGTCCAAAAACTACAACATGCAGAACTACGCCAGCGATGTGGTAGCCGAAATTAAAGAAGCCTGCGAAGAGCGGAGCTTGCCCGTGCCCACCCTAGTCAGCGAAAGTGGACGGGCGATCGCGTCCCACCAATCGGTGCTGGTCTTCGACGTATTGGGTACCAGCGAAGTCATTGCCGAAGCACCCGAACCCGCCGCCGACAGCGAACATCTGATCATCCGCAACCTCTACGAAACCTACCGCGCCATCACGGTTGAAACTTACCAGGAGGCATACCACGACGCCACCCAGTTCAAAGAAGAAGCGGTGAGCCTGTTTGGCTTTGGCTACGTCAGCCTGACCGAACGGGCGCGAGCAGAACGCCTATATTGGGCCTGCTGTGCCAAAATTCTCAGCATCGTGCGCCAGCAAGACTACGTGCCCGATGATTTGGAAGACCTGGAAAAAATTATGGCGTCGATTTACTACGTCAATCTTTCAGTCTTTCAATCGGCACCCGATAGCTGGGCAATCGACCAACTGTTCCCGATTTTGCCAATTCATCGCCTAGACGAGGAACCTACCTGTCGGGCAACTTTGGCAGACCTCACTTGCGACAGCGACGGCAAGATTGATCAGTTTATCGACTTGCGAGATGTCAAATCGGTGCTGGAGCTACACGCCCTGAAGCGCAACGACCAGGCTAACCCGGCGCAGACCGCTGCCCATGCTCAAACGCCAGCTACTGCCCCCATCCCGCAGCCATCCTACCAGCCCTATTATCTAGCCATGTTTCTCGGCGGTGCCTACCAAGAAATTATGGGCAACCTGCATAACCTGTTTGGCGACACCAACGCAGTTCACATTACCCTCACTCCCAAAGGCTACCAGATTGAGCATGTAGTCAAAGGCGACACCATGAAGGAAGTGCTGGGCTATGTGCAATATGACCCAGAAGACTTGATGGAAAACATGCGCCGTCAAAGCGAACAGGCTCTGCAAGAAAAGCGGATTACGCTTCAAGAAGCGCAGCTGCTATTGCAAAACTACGAGCGATCGCTGAGTCGATACACGTATCTATCGCCTTAATTGAACCGCTTGACACGGGCAAGGCAGTGCCTTGCCCCTACCAATCAATTGCCCTACGGCACACCGGGTAGGGGCAAGGCACTGCCTTGCCCTGATTCAGCAGAGCATACGGCACACCGGGTAGGGACAAGGCACTGCCTTGCCCTGATTCAGCAGAGCATACGGCACACCGGGTAGGGGCAAGGCACTGCCTTGCCCCTACCAAGCGATCGAATCGATCGTCAAATCGATTAGGTAAAATCGGCACTGGTGAGCGTATCTTTCTGCACCCCTTGCAGCAAACCAATTTGCTCTTGACCCACGCGAATCAGCGTGCCTTTAGACCGCTGGACAAACACTAGATCGCCAAAGTCCAGATTTCCAGACAGGCCAATGCGGTCTGTGCCGTCTTGAAAATCGGTAATGGTGTCACGGCCTGTTTTACGCCTCAACACAAATACATCCTGGTTCTTACCGCCCTTGAGAAAATCTTTGCCGATATCGCCGTAGAGCAAGTCTTCCCCATCGCCCCCATCTAGCGAATCGTTGCCGCTTTCACCATTGAGCGTGTCATTGCCAGTGCCGCCATAAAGCGTGTCATGGCCAACGCCGCCCAGCAACAAATCTGTACCAGAATCTCCTGCGAGCAAGTCGCTGCCGTTCTGTCCCAGAATCGCGTCGTCGCCGTTACCGCCTCGCAGCTCATCATCCCCATTAAACCCGGCGATCGCGTCATCGCCACCTTTCCCATCAAGGCGATCGTTCCTGTTAGAGCCGATCAGTTTGTCATCACCATTAGTGGCTTTGTTATCATCGTTGTTATCATCGTCAAACAGATTGCCTAGCTCATCAGTGACATCACTAAATGTGTCATCGATATCATCCAAGAAGCCATCTACGTCATCCAAATTATCGAGATCGAAGTCCAACGCATCACCCAGGACATCGCCTAAAAAATCTCCCACGTCATCCATAATCCCAGATATTAACCCGCGTGACGCGCTGCTGGTATTAATTGCCATCAGTATAAAGCTCCTGATTTTCATCTCATGCGGATCTGTTTTGCAGATACCGCTGGACAATTCTCAAGCCCAATTTTTATCTGTAATTGAGCCTTCAGGTTTCAGTTATAGCGCCTTCAGCGGCAACCCATCACAGTTGTTTTAGAAAACTGAGCGCGATCTCGTGAGATATTAGCTGCAACTTAGCCCGCTTAGTTTTATCACTGCTTTAAGAAAAAACCGAGCTTCTTCATCGAGGCTTTACAAAAACCTCTGTGTTTATCTAGAGATGTCTAGTACAGTACAAAACACAAAGGATAATCGATGTGTCGGTGAGACATCAAGCACTCTTCTCGTAGAAAATAGCGAATTTTGATGCTGTGTCAGATGTGTGATAGACCTCATACGCAGTCCAAGTTAGTCGAGTGAAAGCAGCCGAGTTAAACCGCCGCCAGCTGGGCTGAAGAGATGCGATCGCGTTATTCGAGTTTTTGCTTTATGTCCTATTGCATCTAACCCAGCACTGCTGGCCAATATACCAATGACTCAAGAAATCATAAAAAACTCTTGGTAT
>CASBQJ010000028.1 GCA_949127705.1 Synechococcales cyanobacterium PMM_0085 | reverse complement strand
ATTTATTTCCGTCCAGCCCACATGTTCAGCGGTGGGGCGGCTTCCTAGACTGCACTACTACCACAAGGGCGTTTTAGTTAGCTCTAGCGGGTCATCGACCACTTCTATTATAGCTCAAACCTAGTCTCTATGTACCTTTCAGCCTTTTCAACTTGTAAAGATAGTGTGTTCATCTCAGCGCTCTTGCCTTCCCTGTCCTACGGAATCGGTCAGATAAGGCACCTCGACTCACGCGCCTCTCATCCCGACGTTACTCCTAGGGAGTCGCTACGCGAACACCTGATTACAGGTAGAGCGCGGGGCTTCCCGTCTAAGAGCTAAATAGCTCCCTACTGCTTACTCTGCCTCTGCTGCCAGGTGGCACCAATGGCAGCCCCAACGCCAACAAATAGCCCCACACTCATGCCTTCTAGTTGTTTTTGCAGCGGATCTTGGGTCAAACATTCGCTAGTGACCGT
Organism: Synechococcales cyanobacterium PMM_0085; assembly: GCA_949127705.1. Lineage (GTDB taxonomy): Bacteria > Cyanobacteriota > Cyanobacteriia > Elainellales > Elainellaceae > CASBQJ01. Next base: position 3,117 of record CASBQJ010000028.1, on the reverse strand, counting down.
TTTGGCGGTCAAACAATCGCTCATTGCAGCTTGACTGTTGCTAGCTCCCAAAATAATTCCCATTGCCCCGCAGCTGGCCACAACTAAGCCAAAGCGCGTCGCATCTTTACCTTTGATATTTCTACCCATAGTGATAGTGACGAAAATGGTGATTTGGAGTACCTCAATTCATAGTGTGGGGCTTAAAGCTAATTGGTCAGCCGTGAAATTACAGAGAAATCAAAAGTTTTGTGATTGTTACAGGGAACTTCCGTATAGGCTGAGAACAGTTAAACCTAGCCAATATTTGAGGGTCAGCAGCAGCATGGAGCGGCAGCAACTTTCGACTGGAACGCCGTGGGAGGCGATCGCCGGCTACTCCCGTGCGGTAAGAGTCGGTGCTTTTGTTTATGTATCGGGGACGACGGCTAGTGATGCCAATGGCCAGATTCAATCACCCGGCGACTTATATGGGCAAGCCGTATATATTTTCCAAAAAATTGAAGCCGCCCTGCACGGATTAGGAGCCAGTTTGACCGATGTGGTGCGCACCCGCGTTTATATTACAAATATGGATGACTGGGAGCAGGTAACGAAAGCCCACAGCGAGTTCTTTGATGCCATCCGGCCTGCTAATACGTTAGTAGAGGTGAGTCAACTAGCAACGCCAGAAATGCTAGTTGAAATTGAGGCGGATGCATATATCTTGACGGCGGCTAACGTCTAATTTGGCTCCATATTTTTCAGAAACTAGGGTGAACACGGGGTATGACAACGTACGACTGGATGGTAGTGGGTGGTGGCATTGCGGGTTCTGCTTTGGGGTATGAATTGGCTAAGGCAGGGTGCTCGGTTTTACTGATTGAGCAATCTGCCGAACCGGCCAATGGAACGCGCTATAGCTACGGTGGCATTGCTTACTGGTCGGGCAATACTGACTTCTTGCGCCAAGTGTGCCAAGACGGCATTGACCTGCACCGATCGCTGTCGGCAGAATTGGAGGCAGACACCCAGTTTCGGGAATTGGATCTGCTGATGGCCATTGCGCCCGATGCGGATGGGGTGGCGATCGCCCAAACCTACAACGATTGTTTGGTAGTGCCCACGTTGATTACCGCCGAAACGGCCTGTGAGATAGAGCCGCTGTTGAATCGAGACGCGATCGGTGCGGCGCTGCATGTGCGCCATGGGCATGTTAACCCTGAGCAAACTGCCGATGCCTACCGCCAAGCGTTAATTCGCCTCGGCGGCACAGTCCAGATTGCCCATGTCCAAGGGTGGGTGATGGCAGGCAACCGCGTCCAAGGCGTCGTCACCTCGGATGGCACCTTGACGGCGGCTAATGTGGTGGTGTGTGCGGGGGCCTGGAGTCGGAATCTGCTCAAAGCGGCAGGGTTAGTGGTGCCGATTTACTATACTCAAGCAGAATTGGTAGAAACGCTGCCGTTAGAGTTGCGGATGCGTAGCCTGGTGATGTTGGCGCAGTTAAAGCGGTTTGCGATGGAAGCGGTTGCGGGTAGTGCCGCCGCCCAGCCTCGATGGGACGAGCCGCTGCAAGAGCTAGCGCCACCCGTTCTAGATGAGGGGGCGGTGCAGTTCCAAGACGGACGGATGCGGATTGGCCAAATTAGCCGCGTCTTAACTGATCCCGATGCGGTGGCCGATTCAGCCAGTAGTGAAGCCACTATCCGCCATGGGGTAGGCCATTTCCTGCCAGCGTTGCAGGCCGTGCCTGGGACTTGGCGTTCGTGTGCTATTGCCTTTAGTGGCGATCGCCTCCCTCTAATTGGCGCAGTCCCCGGTGCGGACGGGTTACATGTATTTTCTGGATTTAGCAACCCGTTTGCGCTCCTGCCTCCTCTTGCCCGTCGCTATGCCCAACACCTGACTGGGGCGACCGATGATCTGGTGATTCAATGTTCACCGACTCGGTTTCAGCCCTAGGATGGCATGGCACTGCCATTCCTGCGGTAGGGGCATGGCAGTGCCATGCCCCTACCGCAGGGGTCGTGATCATTAATTAAATTGGGATTAGATCCCCAGAGCTTAGATCTCCAGAACAGCGTGCTGCTTAACAGCACGCTGTTTTGATCCCTGGACTGATCCCTATTGCTTCAATCCCTGACGCTGTGCTTTCATTGACTCTTCATCCCTGCTCTCCCCCAACTTCACCGTTGATCCCGCATAAATAGATATAGGCTCCCACTCCGCATTGATCCCAGCCTCTTCCGGTTCTCCTATTCTCATCGCCATGCAGACGCTAACAACTCCTCCGATGTTGATTCCTCCAATGCGCCCTGAGAGTTTAGGTGTTCCTTTAATTGACCTCAAATGTCAACACCAACCCATTCAGCACAAAATTGAACGGGCAATCCAATCGGTCATGCAGGCCGAAGACTTTATTTTGGGGCGGGCATTGATCGATTTTGAGATTGCCTTTGCCCATGCCAGCGGCAGTCACTATGGGATAGGAGTAGGCAGCGGTACCGATGCGATCGCCCTTGGACTGCGCGCCTGTGGCATTGGTCAAGGCGATGAAGTGATTGTGCCAGCGAATACCTTTGTCGCTACCCTGATTGGGGTCTTGCAGACCGGAGCGACCCCAGTTCTAGTAGACTGCGACCCCAATACCGCCTTAATCGACCTGATGGCAGCCGAGAAGGCGATTACAGCCAACACCCGCGCCATCGTGCCGGTGCATCTTTATGGCCAAATGGTCTCACCTCGTCAGCTGCTAGACTTGGCGGGCACCTACGATTTACTGATTTTTGAAGATGCCGCTCAGTCGCATCTTGCCGAACGGGAAGGCTATCGAGCGGGATCAGTGGGCTTGGCCGCTGCCTTTAGCTTTTACCCCAGCAAAAATTTGGGAGCGTTGGGCGATGGCGGTATGGTACTGACGCAGGAACCGCATATTGCCGAAACCATGCGATCGCTGCGCAACTACGGCGCAGCCCGTAAATATCACCACATAGAATTTGGCGTCAATAGCCGATTAGATACGCTTCAGGCGGCGGTACTGGGGGTGAAGCTGCCCTACCTGCCCGACTGGAATAGCGATCGCCAGCGCGTGGCTCAACAGTATCAGACGCTGCTGGCTCCACTGGCCGGAGTCGGGATTGTCCCCATGCAAAATGT
>CASBQJ010000027.1 GCA_949127705.1 Synechococcales cyanobacterium PMM_0085 | reverse complement strand
GTTACCTATGAATTCAAAACCTCGTTGGCTGCTTGCTTCTCTGTTTTGGCACTATCTCAACCAGCGGGTGTTTGACCGTCAACATCCTGCTATTTTTAATCCTGAAAAATTTCGGCACTCGCACAGCGTTCGCTATTTAGAGCGGTGCTTATCGAAGCATTATCAACCAGAGGAACCTCATCGCCATCAAGGATAGGGATTGGCTGTATGAGTCAGCTGTGCTCAGGAAAAGCCTTCTCAGGTCGGGTTGAACTCAATCTTGCTCGGATCAGCGATATCGTTTTCTGTAAAGACGCTATTCATGGCGTCTTTATGAGTATGAGTGGCAGATGGAGCTGTTTGCTTAGCCGGAGAGGGCTTGAGGCTTAACTGATTTCACACTGATTTCACAATAATGGGAGACAGCCCGTATGTATTACATTCCTGTGAAATTAATTAAATTTTCTTTTTATATATTTTTTTATACCTGGTGAATATGGTTTAAGCCGCCTCACAAGCCGCCTCGCATTATGAGGTTTGGAGTTCCTGCGCGCCTCTGTTGTGGGAGGATGTCAAATATGACTTAAAATAATCTGATAAATGCGAGAGATTTATTGAAATACTATCCGCTGCTCCTAACTCGGCTAGATGCAGTCTCCTCACATTGAGCAGTTGATTGCGAAGGCTCCATGCAAGATCGCTTCAGTCCCCGCGAATCTCGTGATCATTCCCTGATTCGCTCGGCACCCTTTTTTCAAGATTTACCAGAGGCGGCTGTAGAGAAGGCAACGGCTCACGTTGTTACGCGTAGCCATCCGCCTAATCAGGTGCTGCTGTTAGAGAATGACTGGGGCAGCTCGGTTTACTTCATCCTGGAAGGCTGGGTCAAAATCCGCACCTATAATCTGGATGGCAAGGAAGTCACGCTCAATATTTTGGGTAAGGGAGAGCTGTTTGGCGAGATGGCTCCGCTAGATGAAGTTCCCCGCTCTACCGATGTGATGACCCTGATGGCTACGGTGATTGGGAATATGCCCGCTCAAGATTTTGTGCAGCTGCTGCAATCAGAGCCACAGGCAGGGATCCGGTTGGCACAACTGATGGCGCGACGGCTGCGGCAGGTCAACCGTCGATTGCGCCTACGGGAGTCGGACAGCGTGTCTCGCGTGGCTGATATTATTTTGTTTTTGGCGGATGGGCGCGGCAAAGTTAGTGAGAAGGGGATCGAAATTCCAAATTTGCCCCATCGAGAATTGAGTAGTTTGAGCGGGTTAGCTAGAGAAACCGTGACGCGGGTGCTCAGCAAACTGGAGCGCAAGGGGCTGATTGTGCGCGATCGCGATATTCTCTGCATCCCCGATATTGACGCCTTAGAAAAGCTGCTGATGTAGGTCGGCCAACTAGGACTTACCTCAGCAGCTAGACGGCCTCAAATTAACTCCTGTTGCGAAATGGGGGCGATCGCCTGCTTCTGCGGTAGCCTTTAAACAGGTAGGAGCACATAGCCTGCAACAGGTTCAACATAATGCTGCTCCATCCCTTGCCGCTGCATTTATGGGGATACCGATTATGACCTATTCCAAAATTCTTGTCGCCATCGATCAATCTCCTCTGGGGCAGGCCGTGTTTGCCCAGGCGCTCGATTTGGCCAAAATCCAAAAATCTAGTTTGATGCTGTTTCACTGCCTGATGCCTGAGGTGCTGCTAGGTCCTATGCTCATGCCGGGTGAATTTGGGCTATCTCCCCATTTGATCAGCCAGACCTATAAAGTGCAGCAAGAGCAGTTAGATTTGCAAGTGAGTACCGTTCGCGAGATGCTAGAGCATTACACAAAAGTGGCCACTCAGCAGGGTGTGCCATCAGAGTTTAGCTACCGCTGCGCGGATGCTGGACGCGGCATTTGCGAGTTGGCCAGCAGTTGGAATGCCGATCTGGTGATTTTGGGACGGCGCGGGATCAAGGGGTTGACCGAGGCGCTGCTGGGTAGCGTCAGCAATTATGTGCTGCACCACGCATTGTGCTCAGTCTTGGTGGTTCAAACCGCAACTCAGCAGCTTGGGGATCAAGCCAAAACAGCCGCCGCCGCTGCGGTGACTTGACGCCGGAGGTCGTTGGCGAGATCGGGTAAGTCAGTCTGGGCGATCGCCTGCTGGTCACCAGAGGCCAGCCACTTGATTTGGACAGTGCCATTTTCGGCTTCGGTATTGCCCAAAATTAGGCAAGCAGCGGCACCACTGCGAGCGGCGCGCTTGAGCTGCTTGCCAAAGGCACTACTGCTTAGGTCTAGTTCTACTGCAAAACCCAGACGTCGCAGCGTTTGGGTCACCACGAGAGCTTGCGCTTCGGGGCGATCGCCCTTCGACACGACATAAAAATCTACTGTTGACCCCCCGATAGGCTGAAGTTTCTGCAACAGCAGCACTAAGCGCTCCATGCCAAGCCCCCAACCAATGGCAGGTGTTTCGGGTCCCCCCAGTTCGGTTACCAGCCCGTCATAGCGGCCGCCACCGCAGACGGTAGCCTGTGCCCCCAGGTCAGCCGACTGAATTTCAAAGGCGGTATGGGTGTAATAGTCTAAGCCGCGTACCAAGCGAGGATTGACCTGATAGGTGATCCCCAGATCGGTTAGCCGTTGCTGTACCTGCTCAAACCGTTGCTGGGAACTGGAGCTGAGATAGTCTAAGATGCTGGGTGCCGCTTGGACTATTTC
>CASBQJ010000026.1 GCA_949127705.1 Synechococcales cyanobacterium PMM_0085 | reverse complement strand
CCAATGGTTTGAAACAGGAAGGGGAGGGCTGAACCTGCTAGCGATGCCAGGATCGAGATCGACACTAAACTCACTCCAACGGCGATCGCCACTGCCAAATTTCCTTGCAGTAGGTAGGCCCAAACCAGCACGACCGCTCCTAGCATTAACCCCAAAAAGGCTCCGGCGATCGCCTCGCGTCGAATCACGCCAAAGGCATTGCTCAACCGAATTTCATCTGTGTTCAAGCCGCGAATCACCACAGTAGACGACTGGGCCCCCACGTTGCCGCCTGTCCCAATCAAGAGGGGAATGAATGCCGCTAGCGAGACGACTTGTGCCAATACATCTTGCTGGCTGCGGATGACGGCACTGGTAGCGGTATTGGTAATCAGCAGCACAAATAGCCACACGACCCGTCGTCGAGCAACGGTTAACAAATTGGTCTGAAAATAGCTAGCATCGCCCGTCTCCAACCCACCCAGTTTGTAGATATCTTCGGTTGCTTCCGCTTCTAAAACGTCTAGCACGTCATCAACAGTGATAATCCCCACTAGGCGCTGTTCCGCATCGACTACGGGTAGCGCCAAGAAGTCGTAGCGCTGGATCAGGCGAGCTACTTCTTCTTGATCGGTATCGGTTTGCACATAGACCACATCGCGCACCATGATGTCGGCAATTTTTTGCTCTGGCTGAGCAATTACCAGCGATCGCAGTGACAAGATACCGGTTAAGCGCCGAGCGGCATCGGTGACGTAGAGGTAGTAAATTGTTTCGCTGACGCTGGCTAAACTGCGGATGCGCTCTAGCGCTTTGGCCACATCCCAGGCTTCTTCGAGCGCCACGTACTCGGGTGTCATGATCCGTCCGGCCGTGTCTGGCTCGTAGCCCAGCAGCAGCGCTGTCGCGCCTCGCTCTTCGGGGCTGAGCTGGCTGAGTAGACGGGACACTACTTTAGCAGGCAGTTCATCAAACAGCCGCACTCGGTCGTCAGGAGACATTTTATCGACGATATCCAACACATCTTGCCGCCGCAGTTCTTGAATCAGCGCCTGCTGGACACCGGTGTCGAGATATTCGTAGACCTGGATGGCTTCACTTTTTGACAGCAAGCGAAAGGCGATCGCCTGCATGGTTTCTGGCAAGCCTTCGATGGCTTCGGCAATATCTGCAGGTTGAACGGGTACCAGTAGAGCCTTTGCCCCCTGGAGGTTATTTTGTTCCAGCAGTCCTTGGAGTTGCGATCGCACTAGCTCCTGCAACTCTTTGCGAGAAAATGTCTGGGCAGTAGATGATTCGTCGTCGGTAAATGCCAATGTCGTCGGTTTACAAACTGTTAGGGTCTGACATCAGTCTATAGGACTGACGCAATCGAATGATTCTGTCCGTGCGAAGTCGCAATCATCGTCTGTTTTTGCCTCCTGGATCCTAATTCTGGGTGGCGATTGGCACAGGCTTCTCCCACTCCCTTATCCTGGTAGCCCTTATCCTGGTAGATAGAACTGGAGAAATTGCCATGACTGAGCCAATCACCTATCAGGGACAGTTTGGAGAATTTACGATTACCGATAGCGATCGCCAAGGGGTGATCATTTACCGGGCGGGGCTGATGGTGGCCGCACTATGTTTTGCCGCAGGCGTGGCGTTGGTCGTGGGGCAAGGGGGCGATCGCACCGTCCTGCACCTGCTGTCGCTGCTCTATACGGTCTTTTTGCTGGCCTTAGGGGTCAGCTTGCTCACCATTCATATTTATATGGGCGCGTTGCACCGCATGCTTCAGGTGTGTTGGCTGGTGGGCGTTGGCGCGGCGATCGCGGTTTCCCACGGTGATCCCGACCCGTTCGTGCTCACGGTCTATCAGCATCCACTAACGCTGTTGGGCATTGGTTTCGCCTTTGTAGCGCTGACCGGAATTTTCTTTAAGGAAGCAGTTTGCTTTAATCGGCTCGAAACCAAATTTTTAACGCCGTTGGTGCCTGTGCTGCTGCTAGGACATTTGACGGGCATTTTGCCGTTGGCCGTAGAGCGAGGGCTGTTAGTCGCTTGGGCGGGGCTAATGCTGATTTTTGCCGTGCGTAAGGTCATTCAGCCGCTCCCGCCCGACATTGGTGATAAGAGCGTATTTGAGTATTTGAAGCAAGCGCGATCGCCCGCTAACGTTGGTTAGAGTCCAAAAACCATAGGGACACGGCATGCCGTGCCCCTACAACAGTTACTGAATGAACCGGGGGAGTTTGTTAATGTGCGGAGGGCACGGCTGCCGCATCGGGTGACCATTCCGTGTGGAATGTCCCGGCTTTGTCGATCCGCTCGTAGGTATGTGCGCCAAAATAGTCGCGCTGTGCCTGGGTTAGGTTCTGCGGCAGTGCGGCGCGGCGGTAGCTGTCGAAATAATCGAGTGAGGCGCTGAAAGCAGGCACTGGAATGCCCAGCTTTGCAGCCGTCATGATGACTTCGCGCCAGGCAGTTTGCCGATCCAAAATGGTTTGTTTAAACTCTGGAGCTAGCAATAGGTTGGGCAACGCCGGGTTTTCGTCGTAGGCGTGCTTAATCTTGTTCAAAAAGCGAGCTCGAATAATACAGCCGCCCTTCCAAATCCGCGCCATTTCCCCCAGATCAAGATTGTAGTTGTACTCCTGGGAGGCTTTGCCCAACAGCGCCATGCCTTGAGCGTAAGAGCAAATTTTGGAGCAGTAGAGCGCATCGCGCACCATATTTACAAAGGTTTTGGTATCGCCCTCGTAGGTTCCTGTTGGGCCAGTCAACTCCTTCGATGCTGCTACCCGCTCGGTTTTGATGGACGAAATAATCCGAGCATTCACAGCCGCAATAATAGTCGGAATACTGACACCCATCTCTAGGGCGCTCATGACCGTCCAGCGGCCTATGCCTTTTTGCCCCGCT
>CASBQJ010000025.1 GCA_949127705.1 Synechococcales cyanobacterium PMM_0085 | reverse complement strand
CTACCATCATCCCCAACCGCTCTAGCCACCCAGCCCCACCCTGGGCAGCTTTCGCCCCCGGCACCGGATGCCGCAGACGCTGCCCTCACCGCGCGCCGCTTACGTTCTTTGCTGTTTGAAACCATTCTCGGCAACCTCCAGGGTACTTTAGAGAACCTGACGGGCACGCCTCTAGAAATCGACATCCTGCGATCAGACAAAAAATCTGAGCTGTTCTACCTAATTTTGCGCCAGCTAGAACTGCTGTTAGATGACTTGCGCTTGGCGCAGGTGCCGCTACATCAGCTAGCGGAGAGGCGATCGCAGCTATTGTTAGACTTGTGGCAAGCCACCACCATCAACTTTTTTGGCCGCTATGCCACCGTGCCTGTGCAGGGCAGAGACCTTGAAATTGTCAGCGAGCTGCTGTTTGATGCCGAGTTAGTACAAACAGAGATTTTGGAGAAAATTCCGCTGTTTGCTGAACTGCTGGGGCATATGCTGTACCAGTCGCCGCTGGTGATTGACAGCGTCCCTTACACGGCAGGCAATCCAGCCGCTGTGCAGCGAGCCGATGCCTTACTCAGCCACACAGTAATTCAATTGGCCAATGCGGTCGTGCAGCCCTTACTCAACCGCTTTGCTGATGTGGAAGCCGTGAAACAAGCCTTCTACGATCGCCGTCTGATCTCTAGTCGCGAAATTGAGCGGTTTCGCAACGACTTATCTTGGCGGTATCGACTTCAGCGCCTGCTGGTCGAGCCGCGAGATATTTTTGAAAGCCAATATCGGCTGTTTACATTCTGCGATCGCGGCATCAAACCCGAAACCATTTACTCACCCCGCCGCGACGAACTAGAGCAGCTGGCTGGAATTCCGCTAGTCGTCACCCTGGTACTAGAAACGCGGGATGCCGTTGCGCCCCGGCTTCGTACGGCTGTTTCATTTGTGGGCAGCGGCGTGGTGTACATTTTGACAGAGGTGATTGGGCGTGGCATTGGCCTGATTGGTCGCGGCATCCTCAAAGGCGTGGGCAGCGTCGTGCAAGATGGGCGCTATGGCCGCAACGGTGAGCGCCCGCGATAAGCCCCCTCACACCATCGACTCGGATCTCAATTATCCTGACGGAATTGCCGGCTTTTTTAGCCTAGTTTCAATTCCACTTTTTTATTTTATGGACAGCCGCATCAAAGACCTTCTACAGTCCTTCTCACCTGGAAAGCAAACGCGGCAGGTGTCGTTGCTGCTGCTAGTAGGGGTGGCGATCGCAGGCTATGCCGTCGATCGCTCCCGTCCGCCCGCCCCGCAAGCCGCAATCGACCCGCTCGTCACCCTGCCAAGCCTGCCGCCGCTGCCGCCTACCTCGCCCGACAGCCCGCCAGCCACGTTCCTAACGTCCACCGATGGCAAAAGCGAAATCAACCTGTTGCCCGACTGGCTGAACGATCCAGAACTGAATGACAAGGCTCAAATTCAGGCATCCAATCGCACCCGTCAAATGTATCTGATCGTACTGGTGCAAAATCGGCGCGACTTGAATAACATGACTACCGCCGACTATTCCAAAATTACTCAGGGCTATTTAACCAGACGGCTAGACAAGTCACAGGTAACAGGGCCAACCGCTATGACTCAAATTGGCAGCGACCCAGCGTACCCCACAGTGCAATACGAAGTCCGTGGCTCTCTCAATCAAATTGATGTCGTATATCTCCACACAGTTGTTGAAACCCCAACCCGGCTGGTTCAAATTCTCGCTTGGACACCGCCCGCTGCATTCGAAACCAACCAACTCGAAATGCAGCAGGTGATTCAGAGCTTTCGAGAAAAATAGGGAACTGTTTAGGCTACTTAGGCCACTGATGCGACAAAATAACAAAGGAGATCACAAACGGTCACAGATTTCAGATCCGTCCATCATTGGTTAAAAATTCAATGCGTTTGCTTCAAATGCTTCCCGTCCAGGCTGTTTGCTCCCGGCAACTTGAGCAGGTGTCTCGCCTGCAGGTCAAGATTGCCAAGTGTCTGGTAGTACTGCTGCTGGGATTGGGATGCCTGACCAGTTGGGGCGTGCCTACGGCGATCGCTGGCTTAACGGACGACCGCTACGATGGCAATATTTTCCCACTCTACGCCGGCAACGGATACCTAGTACCGCCCCGAGTCACCTTGGCTCAATCGCTAGAAGCCCATACTCCAGCCGTGTTGGTGCTCTATGTAGACGATAGCAGTGATAGCAAAGCCTTTTCGCCAGTCGTATCGCGCTTAGATGCTTACTATGGTCGGGCGGCTAATTTGATCCCGGTAACGGCAGATTCAATTCCGCCTAAAGAGCGCTACGAACCCACCGAACCGGGCTATTACTACAAAGGACTGGTGCCTCAAACGGTAGTGTTTGACAAAGGCGGGAAGGTGCTACTCAACAAAACCGGGATGGTGCCCTACGAAGAAATTGACGACGTGCTGCGGCAGGCGTTCGATTTGCTGCCCCGGACTGAATCAGAAGACTTAAAGCGTCGAGCCTTTAATGAAGTCAATACTGAGCTGGTACCCGGTAATTCGTCTAAATAGTTCGCCTAGATAGTTCGTCTAGATAATTTTGCCTACTTTCGGTGCAGAATAGTTCCAATGCAGCGCTTACGACGGTTCCAGCTCTGTCACCCAAACCTGCATTGCTAGCAATTGCATGGGGCCAAACTGGGTCGCAAGCGCAACATCAGCGGCATCTCGTCCGTAGGCGATCGCCACTCGATTGCCCCTAGCTTCTGCTTGAGTAGCGTCAAACGTGTACCAGCGCCCTGCCAAAAATGACCCATCTCCTCCGCCCAAAAACGCTTCAAACCAAGCATGTAAATCCATTGGCTTTAAGCCGTGCAGGTAGCCTACTACCATCCGGGCAGGAATATTGAGGCTTCGACAGAGTGCAATGCCTAGATGAGCAAAATCACGACAGACGCCAACGTGTGTCTCTATCGTATCAAGCGCTGAGGTAGACGCATTGCTGGTGCCATATTGGTAGCTGATTTGAGTATGGATCCAATGGCGAATGACTTCTACCTGGTCATAGCCCGGTGCCGCATCACCCACCATGGTTAAAGCCAAATCACCCACCATGTCAGATTGACAATAGCGGCTGGGCAGCACAAATTGCAGCACGCTATCGGGCAAATGCTCCACAGGGATAAAAGGCGCACCGGGCTGCACATCTATTTCATCTGCCGTTTCCACACAGGCAGAAGTCCGCACTCGAAACGCCCCTTGAGGAGCTACCAGACGCTGACAGAGGTTGCCGTAGCTGTCGGCATATTCTACGACGGGTACGGGGGGTTCTAACTCGTACTCTTCTTGCACGATCCACTGCCCTAAGCCGCTACGAGGGCGCAACATCAAAATTAGTGGGGTTGGTTCGTCGGCCTCAAAGTTAATCTGGCATCCGGTTTCAAGTCGCACAGTTGATCAAGGTAAGGTTCACAATACCTTTATCTTGCTGCACCTGAGCCAAATTGGTTTGTATCTAGCGAACTACTGGGTGACCCTGAGGTCAAGTTATACCAATTTAAACAGGCTGAGTGGCAGATGTTTTCGTAGGGGCGGTAGCTCTTCCAGAGCCGCTGCGCGTACGCGAACCGCCCCTACAGGGGGTAAACTGTCTCACAATCTATTTAAATTGGTATTACATTCCAGGTCAAAGCTGCAAGTCAATCCAACCTTCACTATCCAGCCTAAAGGCGCAAAGTCAACCCGTTTACCCAACTCGTTTACCCATAATGCTTAGCACGCACCGCTCTTATTCAAAACTGCTGTGATCGTTTTCACAATCAGCTCAATATCATAGCGAATCGACCACTTGCTCTGATAGTTCAAATCCATTTCCACAATATCTTCGAAATCTTTGACGTGAGAACGTCCGTTTGCCTGCCATTCTCCCGTGATACCGGGTTTGACCCACAGCCGCCTCATGTGATGCGTATTATAGTTTTCTACTTCATCTTGCGTTGGAGGACGGGTTCCCACCAAGCTCATCTCACCCCAGAGGACATTCCAAAACTGGGGCAGCTCATCTACGCTAGTGCGGCGCAAAATGTTCCCTACTCGGGTAATACGGGGATCATTGCTGTTCTTGAAAATGTTACCCTGCGCTTCGTTTTTTACCAGATGCTTACACTGCTCAGCATCAACAACCATGGAGCGAAATTTCCAAATTCGAAACGGTTTACCATTCAAGCCACAGCGAATTTGGCTGTATAGGATAGGGCCAGGACTGTCTAGCCAAATAGCCGCTGCTAGAGGTAAAAAGATCAGGCCAGTAATCAGCAAGCCCACTAGCGCACCCACAATATCGATCAAACGCTTACTTCTACTCGTGACTGATTGGTGCGCTCCCGACAGCCAAATGGGCTGTTGAATTGCCCCAGGTTGAGGTGAGGATCGGTCCGAAATAGGTGCGGGGAGATGAGTTGTTGTTGTCACAGTGCGCTTGTGCTCCTCTACAGTTCGGTTAGCCTGCACACAAAATTAGTAGCAGGGTTGAGAGGGGCAAGCAACGACCTTAAGAGCGATGATGGTTCGCCGGGGTCGAATCGCTGATAGATGTCAGCTTTTCTTGGCTCTCTTATTTGCAACTATAGGAGCCGACTGTGGCCCATGAGTAGTCTAAAACAAGGACTTTAATGGAACCTTCATTGAAGTCTGCTCTATTTAAAGGTTTGACAAAAATAGGTATAAAAATACCTGTCACCTTGGCAAATCTACGTGTTTTTATGGATAAAATATCGCAGCAATTCGTCAGTGTTCAAGGTCTCCAACTCATGCTCGGTTTGCTTGATTGGTATTTTTCCCCGTTGTCCGTAGAAACTCAGACAATTACTCTGGCCAGGATTTGATTCTTTTCAATTCCTTGCCTGCCTTGTGCTTGCGGTTTCGTCCTGCCTGCTGATTGAGGATTTCTGTCTAGATGTATTGCAACGTGGATATTTGAAGCGGCTGAGCTGTTACACTTTGTTCCATGCTGATCTCTCCTCGCAATGTTGCCGTAGTTGGTTGATGTTGCCGTGGTTGGTCGCCATTAATCTGGACTCCCCGTTCACTAATTGGCTGAATGGGTAGATCACGGTTGATCGCGTAACGAATGTTTTAGTAACAAGATTGGTTGATTGTTAATGGCCTGCAAGATTAAAGGATTTAGCTGATGCGCCAAGTTAACTTTGTCGTCATCTTTGTCATCTGCCTTGCTCTGGTACTGTTTGGGATTGAGAATACAGAGCCAGCGGTGATCCACATTGTGGAAGGTACAAATTTACAGGCACCACTGTCGATTGAGTTGCTTCTGGCAATGGGTCTTGGAGCCGTGTTGGCTTGGGTCTTTAGTGTGTGGAATCAGCTGCAAAATATGTTGGAGTCTGGAAAAGAACTTCAAAGTCGCGATGTTCGCATTCAAGCGCTGGAGCAAGATGTGCAGCGCTATAAGGTAGAGCTGGAAGAACAGCAGCGACTATTGCCCGCGTCTCAGCCTGAAACCCAAGATGCAGAAGTAACAGAGATTTTTGCAAAATAAATGTCTGGAGCTGTGGGTTTTCTCTGTCAAGCTGTAATGGCTAGACAGGCTACCCGTCTCGACGATCTAAACTCATACAGGTAAGCCGATCCCATGCAGGTTCAACCGCTCAATCTCTGGAGTCTTTGGGTACCATTTACTCTATTGGGGTTGATCTTGCTCATGGCTGTTTATTTGGTGCGTACTAGTACCCGATGAGCGTTCCTCTAGAACAAGCTGCCGTGCGTCTGTCCTCCGTCTCCGTTCACCTACGTTGTTTGAACGCCCATGGCTCTATCGCTAGCACAAAATGCGATCGCCCTTCTGATAGATCTGGCAGAGCGTGGAGAAATTGACCCTTGGGATGTCAAGGTGATTGAGGTGATCGATCGCTTCTTGAGCCAGTTGCAGCCCGTCCAGGCCGTTGAAGCAGGGAGAACACTATATGAAACAGACTTGTCTCAATCGGGGCAGGCGTTTTTGTATGCGTCGATGCTGGTGTTGCTGAAAGCAGACAGCTTGGCGCGTTCGGGCACCCAGGAGGAGACTGAGCCAGAAGACGAATTTTTGGACGATGAAGTGGTGAGTAACCCGCTGCCGCTTAGTTTAGAGCGACAAATTCGGCGGCGCGCGGTGGCGCGGCCAGTCCAAAATCGTCGGGTGACGCTCAAAGAACTGATTACCCAATTGGAAGTGATGGCTGCCGCCGTAGCCGACCAAAAACCCCGGCAGCGGATGCGTCGCCCTCGACCTCAATCACACACCCAGGCTGTTCGTGCCATTACCGAACTGGCACACCAGGAAAACTTGTCTGAAATTGCAGCAGCACTGGAGCAATTTTTACAAGACCATTGGGAAGAGGTGCGCCAAGGTGAAGAGTGGATGGAGTTTGAGGCGTTGCTAGATTTATGGGTTAGCTCTGACGCCTGTGAGGTGATTCAGCAAACCAACCAACACCACTCGCTCCAAAGCGATCGCGTCGGTGTGTTTTGGGCGCTGCTTTTTCTCTCGGCTCAGTCTAAGGTAGAGCTTTTACAGGAAGAGTTTTATCAAGATTTACGAGTCCGCAGTTTAACGGACGAAGCGCAGTCGCAACCCGTCGATATCTCCGTAATTGCCTTGTTAGACTAGCCGGATTAGAGCTAGGGTAGCGTGAAGGATAGGTCAGACCTGACGAAGATTCTGTGAAATTACCCAGTTCCCCCTGGCGATCGCCAAAATATAGGGAACACTGGTGAGAGGCTGTATCTCTTAGATTTGTTTGTAAGGTAGTAAATTAGCCCAGGGTTAGATCAATATCTATGAAAGCCATGATCCTCGCTGCTGGTAAAGGTACGCGCGTGCGACCCATTACCTACACAGTCCCCAAGCCCATGATCCCAATTTTGCAAAAGCCCGTGATGGAGTTTCTGCTAGAACTCCTTCGACAGCACGGCTTTGACAAAATTATGGTGAACGTGAGCCATCTTGCCTACGAAATCGAAAGCTATTTTCGCGATGGTCAACGGTTTGGGGTTGAAATTGCCTATTCGTTTGAGGGACGCATCGTAGATGGCGAACTAGTGGGGCAAGCCCTTGGTTCCGCAGGCGGGATGCGACGGGTTCAAGATTTTGCCGGGTTCTTTGATGATACGTTTGTGGTGCTCTGCGGCGATGCCCTAATTGATTTAGATTTGACCGAAGCGGTTCGCTGGCATCGCGAAAAAGGGGCGATCGCCACCATTGTGATGAAAACCGTACCCAAAGAGGAAGTGTCTAGCTACGGAGTGGTTGTGACCGATGAGTCGGGACGCATCCAAGCCTTCCAAGAAAAACCTACCGTCGAAGAAGCCTTAAGCACCAGCATCAACACCGGGATTTACATTTTCGAACCCGAAATTTTTGATCATATTCCATCAGGCGAAGAATTTGATATTGGTAGCGACCTCTTCCCCAAACTAGTCGCAGAAGGCGCGCCGTTCTACGGGATCCCGATGGACTTTGAATGGGTTGATATTGGTAAAGTGCCCGACTACTGGCACGCGATCCGTAGCGTCTTAACGGGGCAGGTCAAAAACGTTTCCATTCCGGGTCATGAAGTAGCTCCTGGAATTTACACGGGCATTAATGTGGCGGTGAACTGGGACAAGGTAGATATTCAAGGGCCTGTCTACATTGGCGGCATGACCAAGATTGAGGATGGAGCCAGGATTATTGGCCCCTCCATGATTGGGCCTAGCTGTCATATTTGCAGCGGTGCCACTGTCGATAACAGCGTCATTTTCGAATATTCTCGCCTAGGTCCCGGTGTGCGCCTAGTAGACAAGCTCGTCTTTGGTCGCTATTGTGTTGACAAAACAGGTGCCTCAATCGATGTGCAAGCCGCCGCACTAGACTGGCTAATTGCCGATACCCGGGGAGATATTCCCACTGAAACTCCAGTAGAGCGACAGGCGATCGCCGAACTCTTAGGCACCGACGCTCGCTAACCGTCACACGGCTAAAAGTCCACTCGTCCACCATCAAACCCCTCACTCTGCGAGGGGTTTGATTTAATGTATAT
>CASBQJ010000024.1 GCA_949127705.1 Synechococcales cyanobacterium PMM_0085 | reverse complement strand
CCCCCAATGGTGAGACCCAAAATGCCGCCCGCCAGCTGATCTCCTTGCCAGGTTTCAAAACTGTGGGCATAGCCTGCTTGGTGCAGGGCGGCATAAATCTGCTTTAGTTCGTCGGAGATCCAGGTGGTTTCCCGATTGGCACAGCCGGCGACAACGGCTGGGAAATCTCGATTGAGAGCAGTTGTAAATCGATTTTGGTTGAGCACGCGTTGCAGCGATCGCGGATAACGAAACCGCTCGTTTAGCGGAATCAACGTCCGTTCTCGGCTGGAATACCAGCCCAGCCCCTCCTTCGCCTCGCCAGCCATCAAAAAATAGCCCTGAGAATAGCCTCGGACAATGGCCGCTACGTCATACTGCAAGTCGGTCATCTTTATTTATGATTGGAACGGCTGGCGCTATTCCATAATTACGCATATAGCGTTTGCATCGTTATTTGATTGCTATGACAGAACCTATTCAAGCCATTACGTTGCCCGCGACCGAAAACCCTCAGCAGGAGGGCGAGTGGCTGCAAACCTCCCTGCATCACTGGTTAGATCAAGAATTTCTTCCAGAAGCAGTCAATGCAGAAATTGCTCGACGAGCCGCCCAGATTTTTGTCCGCCAGCGGATGGAGGGCGAAAATGATGTAGGGTCGCTGGTGATGGCGATTGTGACTGAGATGCAGGCGTTTGATTTTTCTCGCAGCTTCTATGGAGAATTTGCGATCGCCAACGCCGTTAGCGATTTGCTATTAGATAGCCTAGGGATCGATCGCTGCTGCGGCCAGTAGCCCAGCCTTGAGACCAACCACCGCTTATCTGTTTGATTCCATACAGAAAATTAAGCTTTCTTTCCCGTAAATCCAGGCAAACAGCCATAGGAGAACCCTCCTTAGTTTGATAGGATGAGCGTAAGATGCCTTTGCTCCTTAGGACATGCCAGACATGCTGACTCTAGAAGCCACAAAATCGTCTCAACAGGACGTCAAGCTGGGTCGAGTTCTTTTAGTAGAAGATGAAGAGCTGATTCGAGAAACTGTTGCGCTGGCGCTGAGCGAAGAGGGCTATGAGGTGCTAATTGCCGAAGATGGTCGGAGCGCCCTAAATTTTGCCTCTAGAACCGAGGATAGCAACTCTCTAGAGTTCCCTGATGTTGACCTGATTATTCTAGATTTGATGCTGCCCTATGTGAACGGACTAGACTTGTGTCGTCTGATTCGGCATCAAGGTAGCAGTGTGCCGATTTTGATTCTCAGCGCTAAGGGCAGTGAGACCGATCGGGTGGTGGGTTTAGAGGTCGGTGCCGATGACTACTTGACTAAGCCCTTTGGCATGAGAGAACTGGTGGCTCGCTGTCGCGCCTTGCTGCGGCGGCATCGGCAGGCGCAGCCCAAAACGACTGGCTCTAGCCTACGCTTTCAAGAAATCGTGCTGTATCCTCAAGAATGCCGAGTGACAGTGCGCAATGAAGAAATCAATCTATCGCCTAAAGAATTCCGCATTTTGGAATTATTTATGGGTCATCCTCGACGGGTTTGGTCGCGTGAGCAGCTGATCGAAAAAGTATGGGGTCCCGACTTTATGGGCGATAGTAAAACGGTAGATGTCCATATTCGCTGGCTGCGAGAGAAAATGGAGGTTGACCCGAGCCGTCCCGAATATCTCACTACCGTGCGCGGCTTTGGCTATCGTTTTGGCTAGTTGATTTGGCCGGGATCTTGAGCAGCCCAGCGACAACAACATGAGCATGGGATGGATTCTGTGGCCGCACTAGGGTTTTTGCTAGGGTTAGTCGTTGGATTAGTAATTTTGGCGTGGGAGCGATCGCGTCAGAACATGAAACTCAAACGCTTGCTGCGAGAATTGCGAGCCGTTCCAGAGGTTCAAAATTCACCCTTTTCAACCACGTCTCAATTGGCCTTGACGGTCGCCTATCAGCAGCGAATTCAGTCCGAACTAGAGCAACAAATTGAAACCGATCGCCAAATTTTAGATCAAGCTCCGGTCGGGTATCTTCAAGTTGACGATGAGAACCGATTGGTCTGGTGCAACGCTGAAGCGCGATCGCTTTTGGGTATTGCCCCTAGCCTTTCCATCGCACCTCGGCTGCTGCTCGAACTGGTGCGCTCCTATGAGCTAGATCAGCTGGTAGAGCGCACCCGCAATCTGAGGCAGCTCTGCCAGCAAGAATGGACGTTTTACCCAGCTAGCTCTGACCTATCACAACTATCAAATCAGCCCGCTTATGTGCTGCGCGGCTCCGGGTTTCCATTGCCGAAAAGCCAGGTTGGCGTGTTTCTAGAAAACCGCCAAGAAGCGATCATGCTAGTGCAACAGCGCGATCGCTGGGCCTCAGACGTCGCTCACGAATTAAAGACCCCCCTCACGTCAATTCGACTGGTGGCCGAAACCTTGCAGTCTCGGTTGGAGTTGCCCCTACGCGGCTGGGTGGATCGATTAGTCAGTGAAACCATCCGCCTCAGCAGCCTAGTCCAAGACCTGCTAGATCTGGCGCTGATCGATCGCGAATCCTATCATTGCCTACATTTTCAATCCACTGACCTACCTGAATTGGTGCAAACTGCCTGGATTAACCTAGAACCCCTGGCGCGCAAAAAACAGCTTCAACTGGAGTATCAAGGCCCTGACCATTTGCTAATTGAAGCCGATGAATCGCGCCTGTATCGAGTATTAGTCAATTTATTGGACAACGGCATCAAATATAGCCCTCCTTGGGGAACCATTTTGGTGCAGGTCAAGCTGATTGATAGCTCAGATGCGACCCATGCACCCCACCTGTGGTTGGAGGTCAGTGATGCTGGCCCAGGCTTCACTGAAAATGACTTGCCCCATGTGTTTGAACGGTTTTATCGAGCTGACCCAGCGCGATCGCGTCCCTCGATTCAAGAGATCAAAGGCTTATTGTCAGCTGCAGTTCCCGCCACCGAACCCTCTACTTCTCGTCCTGCCGCCACCGAACGCGATGACAGTCAGCGGCGTAACAACAGTGGCTTGGGGCTGGCCATTGTCCGGCAAATTGTTGAAGCCCATCATGGATCTGTGACGGCAAGCAACCACCCCGAAACAGGTGGAGCCTGTTTGCAAGTTTACTTACCTCAGCAGCAGCCCGAACGGCCCGCATCTTCGTTTCACAAAAACTATTAGGCGAATTATTAGGCGGCTTCATCTGCTCCAACGCGATCCCAGCCCCTACGCTAAAATGCAAACCTACCGACAGGGATAGCGATGGTCGAACGGGTGCAAAAGATTTTGTCTCAATATGGG
>CASBQJ010000023.1 GCA_949127705.1 Synechococcales cyanobacterium PMM_0085 | reverse complement strand
TTGAGTCAGCGCGATCGCCACGGCCTGTTGCTCAATCACGGAGTCCGGTAGCGGTTGCAGTGTGGCTTGTAGCTGCTGCTGTAGCTCTGTGGCACTCAGGCTGCCGAGCTGCCGTTCCAGCACCAGGCGCTTGACAATCAGGCTGCGATCGCCGGGTTGCTGCTGGCTCAGCTGCTGATAAATCGCCAGCGCCTCTGGTCTACCCGCTGCCAGCTCGCTCAGCGCCTCAGCGGCTTCCACCTGTAGCCCCAAGGATGGATTGGGGGTTTGACGCAGCGCTTGGCGATACAGATCAGCCGCTTGCTGCCGCAGTTGGGCATTGCCCGATCGCCGGCCAATGGTGTGCAGCGCCCGCGCCAGCACGATGCGATTGGCAGGCTGCTGTCGCAGCGGTGCCAACACTTGCAGTGCCTGCTGGGGCTGCTGATTGGCCTGATACGCCACGGCCAGTGTTCCCCGCAGATCGGGCACAAGCCAGTCGGGCACGCGGGGCTGTCTGAGCTTGGCCTCTAGTAGCTGAATGGCCGTCGCTGGCTCTCCCGTTTCCGCAACGGTGCGGGCGTAGGCGGTCAGTGCGCCATCGGGAATAGCTCGCCCCGTAGCGCGGTAGCGATCAAACAGAGTCAGCGATCGCCCATAATCACCGCTGTAGGAATAAACCTGGGCTGCCCCCAACAGAGCCGCCGGTGCCGGATTATTTGCCAGCAAGACCTGATAATCGGCAAACGATTCGGCGTAGCGCCCCTGATAGCCCAATAGTAAGGCTCGCTGCGTCCGCGCTGCCCCGTCATTGGAGGTCAACTGCAACAGCCGAGTCAACGCTGTAATGCCACCCGCTTGCCACTCGGCGCGATAGCTGCCCAATAGCCCGACAGCAGTCAGCGCCGCCCGATTGTCACCCTCTTGTGCCAAAACTTGTTGATAGGCCGTCCAAGCCGCTGCATCTTGACCCGCCCGCTGATACGCCATCGCCAAGCCCAACTTGGCATCAAGCGAGGTAGGGGATTGGCGTAACACCCGCTGAAAAGCCGCGATCGCATCATTCACCCAGCCCCGATTGAGCAACGTGTAGGCGGCTCTAACGGCGGTTGGCTGCACCTGCGATCGGCTCTGCTCAGCCGTTACCAGGCAACACGCTACACTAAGACCCACTATCGCCAGCCATTTTCCAAATCCTTTCATCGTCTATCTCCTGGGCGATATATCTAAATCTGTTCTGACGCGAAAACCCGCCACTGTTTCAGAAAACTCATTGCGCTGTTGCAGCGTGATCCCGGCTCGCAAGCGCGGCAACACGCGCACGTCATAAAATAGCTCCAGCACATCGGGCAATTTGCCGTCACTGTTGCGCCGCAGGTCATCGTTAGATAGCTGGCGTCCGTAGGCCAAGCCCAAGCGATCGTCTGGCAAAAATAAATCCAGGACGTTGACCCCCAGGCTGTAAGTCGTCGCGCCCTCATCCAACGAGCGATTGTGATAGCGCCCCAGCCGCCCAAATAGACCCATGCGCAGCGAGGGGATATACCACTCAGCATTGAGGCCAAATGCCGTTTCGCGATCGCCCGAGTTTAGTCCAAACGTGCCGTTATCGCGCGGCAGCTGAAAGATTTCATCAAACCCGGTGTCTGATCCTGCATCTCTCGACTCCGCATAGGTGGCGCGGATGATGCCTGTGCCGATTCGATATTCAATCTCACCCGCCAACCCATCCAAATCGAGCTGACTAAGATTGCGGCTCGATGAAAACGTGGCCAGTTTTAACTCCAGATTGTCGGCAGCAGACCAATTGAGCAGCACCCCAATGCGAGTCGAAATCCCAGCAGCAGCCAGAGCCGGGTTGGTTTGAAAGGCTGGATTAAAGAAATGCGTAGTGGAGTCTTTGGCAAAACTATTGCGATCAAAATAAGACGTCAGGTCGATTAAACCCGCCACCACTCGTAACTCCGGCAGACTGGGCAGCGACCCGACCACATACAGTTCGCTGAGATTCAATCCCGTCTCCGGCGAATCTGAAAAGCCCCGCCCTGTAGTCAAATCGACTACGCCACCAAACAGCAGATGGGGTGTCACCGGATACAGGGTCGTCAATCGCAGCCGCGCCGATGCCTCGTCGGCCTGCTGCAAAAATGCGCCTTGGAGCTGGATCGAAGACATGCCTAAAATTAACTGACTGCCGCGCAGTGGCTCTGTTTGATCGGCTTCAGCGGAGGATGTCTCGGGGGATGTCGCAGGGGATGTCGCAGGGGATGCGTCAGGGGATGCAGTCAGTTGAATCGCAGGAGTCGGGATTAGAGCTAGAGCGTCAGAGATCGTAGTGGGAGAGCGATCGCCCCCCTCACCACCCAAAGCCCGATCCGATACTGACGGGACAGGTGCCAACTCGCTGGTTGACCCAATTGAAGCGGGTTCGGCGTTTGTGTCTCTGGTGCTGCTGAGTTCTATAGTGGGTTCTGTGGTTGGCGAGGAACTGGAGGCGTCTACCGATACCAGATGGCTGCCGTCTTGAGGTCTAGCCCCAGCCCCTATAGTCGAGGGTTGGCTTAACGTAGATGGCTCTAAGCTGGGCCAGACTTTTTTGCCTTCTGCGGAGTCCGACGCTATTTTATGTGGGTTTGTGCGCTCTATGTGAGCCGACGGATCTAGCCGCGCCGAGTCTGACGGGATGGCATCCGCTCTGGCTGGCTCAATGCCCCCTAAGGCACAGATATTGAGCAGCACTAACAGTGAAAAGAAGTTAACTTGACCTAGAGAATATGGCAACAGCCACCAACGCGGTGGTTGAGATGAATATGAGTAAAAACAGGGTTTAGCCAACGGAATAACGCTCCTAAAATATGAATGATCGACTAACACAGGGTCATTTTTTGAATACTAACGTCGTCCAGAACAAAGGCAAAATTGATATAAAATCGGGTTTTGATCCTGGTTTGACAAGGCAAATCTACCTGCACTCAAGATGCCAGCTGTTCGCAGTAATTCAGGCTTTAGATAGATCTAAATCTGCAAAACAATGATGTGGAAATTAAAGGCAGACAAGCGGCAAAATCGGTAGAAATGGCGATCGCCTCTTAAAGTAATAGAGAGAAAATAATGAGCTATTATTACTCGCTCAGCACCGCTTCCAGTTTTTATCTCTGGAGGCAACGTGCCTTTTCCATAAAATCGGGTAGTTTACGTCTGCAAAGCAGTGAGCGATTCGAGTTTTGTCAGTCAATCAGCCCAAATTGGTAGAAGCGGTCAATCGATGCTTCAAGCCAAAATCAGATATCCGCTTGATCTACGATGACGTACCCTCTTTTTCAAGACAACCCTCAACCAATCAGGACAATCTGTCTGCAAATTATCGGAAAACCTTCGCGCGGCTAGAGGTCTTGAATATCTAATGAGTAGAACCGGGGCAGTTTAGGCGCTACACCAAGACA
>CASBQJ010000022.1 GCA_949127705.1 Synechococcales cyanobacterium PMM_0085 | reverse complement strand
CGCCTGGGCGAATCAGGCGATCGCCCTTGCGCCGACAACGTTTAACGGGTACGCATTATTGGGTGACTTAGCTCGCTCCATTGAGCAATGGGATGCGGCCATTGGACACTATCAAGCTGCATTGGAACTGGCACCAACGGCAATTGAATGCTGGGGCAATTTAGCCGTTGCTTTTGCGCATGGCCGCAGAGAAACAGAGGCGATCGCCTGCTTCAAAACCATGCTGCGCCTGAATTCAAATTTGGCTCCCGTCGTTGGGGATTTGATAACAGCGCTGCAACACCAAACCCTGTTGCCATCGTCTGACAAGTTAGCTCACATCACTCCAATTGATCCCCCAGGTGGATGCTATAAAACGACAGCGGAATGGATTAACCAATCTAGCCTAGATGCACATCATTACAGCCCCATTCATCCACCGCAGATCGTAATTCTCACGCCTCCTAAGCAGATTGAGACAAGCCTAGAGGCTGCCCCTCATTTTAGCTTTAGATTTGGGCACGACATGACAATTCCCGGCACGTTTTTAGCCACCTTGAATAACGGGCGGTTTTGGCTAGATCCAGACCAAAGCAGCAGTGCGATTCTGACAGAAAATAATCAGCTCCTAGCCGACCTGTCTCCAGAATTTCCGATCCTTAGCCCTGGCCATCCTGATCAATTGCCTGAGCATCATTGGACATTTAGAGCCAGAAAACTATCGCCTCCTGAGCGAATTGATGGCACGGTTGCTATCTTGACTGGGTTATCAAACAACGTCTATTTTCATTGGTTACTAGATTGTTTACCGCGCTTTGAATTATTGAGATTAAGTGGACTCGACTTAAGTCAAATAGACTACGTCTTGGTTAGCGATCGCCTGCCTTTTCAACAGGAAAGTTTACGTATTTTAGGAATTCCAAATACAAAAATACTGCCCCTTGAGTCGCATCTCCACATTCAAGCCACTACACTGATTGTGCCCTCGTTTGCGGGAGCGATCGCCTGGTTTCAGCCATGGGTGGTTGATTTCCTAAACGCCACCTTTTTAGATCAATCAGCCTCTCTATCGACCATTCAGTCTAACTATCCAACCCGACTATATATTAGCCGTCAAAACACGACCAACCGACGGATAGTAAATGAAGCCGAAATAGTGGAGTATTTAGAGCAAATTGGATTTGTGAAGATCGACCTAGCGTCGTTATCTATTGCAGACCAAGCCCAGCTATTTTCACAGGCAGAGGTGATTGTAGCACCGCACGGCAGTGGATTAACCAATGCAATATTTTGTACCCCTTCTACCAAGCTAATTGAGATTTTTTCGCCTAATTTTGTCTATCCCTGCTATTGGTATATCAGCAACTTACTCAAGTTAGACTACTTCTATCTTTTAGGAGAGCTACCAGGTGGGTATTCTCTTCACACTCTGCTATATCCAAACCCACGGATTGAAGATATTTTTGTGAATCTCGACACATTAGAACAGTTGTTAAATCTAGCAGGGGTCAGGTAATGCAAGTGTCTGCATTGGTGCTAGCGGGTGGTCAAAGCCGCCGCATGGGGCAAGATAAAGCGCTGCTAGAAATCGATGGCGTCCCGATGCTGCAACGGGTGTGCGCGATCGCTCGTCTGTGCGCAAACCCGGTATATGTCGTCACGCCCTGGATCGAACGCTACCAGGCGATCGTGCCAGCCGACTGTCAATTCATCCAGGAAATTTCGACCCTGGGTGATACCGAGTCTCATGGACCACTCATGGGGTTCGCGCAAGGGCTAGTGCAGGTGCAAACAGAGTGGGTGCTGCTGCTAGCGTGTGATTTGCCGTTTCTGAAAGCGGAGGTTTTACAAACCTGGGCGCAGCAGTTGGAGCAGGCCAATCCGATGGCGATCGCCTACCTCCCCCGCCATCCCAAAGGCTGGGATGCGCTCTGTGGCTTCTACCGTCAAGATAGTTTGGCGGGGTTGCAGGGCTTTATCGAATCTGGGGGGCGATCGTTTCAGCGCTGGCTAGCTCAGCACCCGGTGGCAGAATTAGCCTTAGAAAATAGACAGATGTTACTTAACTGCAATACCCCAGCAGATCTCAAAAGGATTGGATCAACGTGAGTCAGCTATCGACCCAGATCTAACCTCAGCCGCAAACAAGTCGATAGCAAAAGTTCTCAGATCAAAACAGGGGATTCACAAATAGGGGGGGTGGCGATGCGCCACCCCCCCTAGTCAGAAGATCTAGTAGACAAAACTAGCAGAGCTTCCTAGCGGATGTATTCTTTTAGCACACTGTTGCGGTTAGGATGGCGCAGTTTACGCAACGCTTTCGCCTCAATTTGACGGATGCGTTCACGAGTGACGTTGAAGATCTGTCCAATTTCTTCTAAAGTCTTCATGCGTCCATCATCCAAGCCATAGCGCAGACGCAACACATCGCGCTCACGGGGGCTGAGAGTGCTGAGAACGCTTTCTAGATCTTCGCGCAGCAGGTTTTTAGAGACTTGATCTTCAGGTGTTTCACCATCAGATTCAATAAAATCACCCAACCGAGAATCTTCTTCTTTACCGATAGGGGTTTCCAAAGAAATCGGCAACTGAGCAGACTTAGCAATAAACCGCAGCTTCTCGATGGTCATTTCCATCCGGGTTGCAATTTCTTCTTCAGTCGGCTTGCGACCCATCTCTTGAGAAAGCAACTTGGTTGTTTTCTTAATTCGGGAGATGGTTTCGTAAAGGTGAACGGGTAGACGAATGGTGCGAGACTGATCAGCGATCGCCCGAGTAATAGCTTGGCGAATCCACCAAGTAGCGTAGGTAGAAAACTTGTAGCCCTTCTCGTGATCAAATTTTTCAGCAGCGCGGATCAAACCCAAGCTACCTTCCTGAATCAAGTCCTGGAATGACAAGCCTCGATTCATGTACTTCTTGGCAATAGAAACCACCAGACGGAGGTTAGATTGCACCATTTTGTCTTTGGCACGACGTCCTACGTAGAGGCGGCGTTGAAACGCAGGTAGCGCCATTTGAACCGCGCTAGCCCACTCTTCATTTCTTGGCTCCCTCGCTAGGTCTTGAACCAGCTGTTCACGAATTCGCTCTAGCTCAAGCAAATCGGCAATTTTTCGAGCCAGCTCAATTTCTTCATCAGCCCGCAGGAGGCGAATTCGACCAATTTCTTGAAGATACAGTCGAATTGAGTCTTCCGTGTAGTGCTTTTTCTTTACTTGAGTCCGACGACGGGTGCGACTCTTAGCCGGTTTGCCCCCTTCTTCCTCAGGCTGAGCATCAAAATCATCTCGGTCGTCGTCGCCCTCCTCCACAAATCCGAATTCAGTCTCGGCTGGATCGATGGTTTCGAGTACGTTGTTAGCCTGGGTCATGCCGCGCTCCTCATGCTCCTTGTGTCAAAAAAACAATGTCCTGGTCAGAGGAGAAATTAAATCCTTACCTCTGAACCAGCTAGCAAATAATAAGTCCAAGGGCAAGGTGCCCTTTATCCCTTTATCTGCCAATTAAAAAATCGGTACATTACCTTACCCGTTGCAAAACTTTTGGTTATAAAACCTTGGGTAGATGCACCAAACAAAAACGCTATGGAATAATCACTAAGGTGTGTAGATCTGTCCCGATTGTAGCTTTTCTCACAAAATCTGCACGACTTTGACATGCCATCGTCACAAAAGCCTGATATTGTCTATCGGGAAGGCGTAACGTTAAGTCAAGCCAGAAATTGTGCCATTAGAGATATGGATCAAAAGCAGATCAATACTCTAACTATAGTTTTGAGAAACCGCCAACGATATTTTCAGATTTCTTAGGGTGGCTCTAGCGTAACGAATTTTACAGTTTGCCATTCCGAGAGAATAGCTTAATAAACCTCAGCCATTGTGCTGAACTGGATACAGCTATCCGGACTAAGAGCACAGAGCATGAAAACTGAAAACTGAGATTTACAGCTTCAATATAGTATTAAGCCTTACGCATTTCGCGTGGAAAAGCCAATGCAACCATGTTAATTTTTATGGCGGCAGGATTGAGATAGGTTCTCTAGCTTAGGGCGTTGGCTTGCCTGCGCGGAGCGCGTATCGCCTCCGCCCCAGAACACTTGCTTAGAAGTCGTCTCAACCAATTTTACAACGTTCAAACAAGGCAGATTTAGTATAGATTTAGCTAAGTAGCAGCCATCCTAGTCAGCATGATTTGTAGGCGATCGCCCGCCGCGATCTGCGTTTGGCCGACCGGAATCACCGCCAAGCTGTTCGCTTGAGCCAGATTGATGAGATTCCCAGAACTGTGGCTACCCGTCGATAGCGAAAACTCATATTCGCCCTGCACCAGTATGGACTGCCCCCACAGATAGGTCTCGCGCTTGCCATCAGACGTCAGAGCATGACGCGATCGCCCCAAGATAAACTCGGGTTCCCATTCTTTCGGCTGACCCGCTAGTTTTTGCAGTGCCGGCAACACAAATCGCCAGAAGGTGACCAAGGCAGAAACAGGATTACCCGGCAACCCAAAATAGAGGACAGCGCGGTAGGGTTCTGATCCCAGATCGGTGCTGGAGTCTGGAGCTGGGGGATCACTGAACCGGGTTTTATAGCCGCTAAAGCTAGCCACAGTTAGTGGTTTTCCTGGCTTTATGGCAACTGCTCTGATGTGAACTTCAGCACCCAAATCTGCCAAGGTGCGATCGACATAGTCATAGTCTCCAACCGATACGCCACCCGACGAAATCACTAAATCAGACGTGGCGATCGCCTGATTAATTACATCTTGTAGCGCCTCTGGCTGGTCGGGCACTACACCCAAACAGACTGCCTCAGCCCCAGCTTGCTGCACCAAAGCCGCTAGCGCATACTGATTAGAATCGACAATTTGACCGGGCTGTAGAGGCTGATCGGGCGGCACCAGTTCATTTCCGGTCGAGAGAATCGCGACCCGAGGTCGTCGATAGACCCAAACGTGAATACATTGGGCAGCCGCTAAAACGGCGATCGCTGGAGCCGTTAGCCTCAAACCCGCTGGCAACAATATTTCTCCTGCCTGGTAAAAACTAGCCCGATGCCGCACAAACGCCTGTGGTTTAGGGACATGCCGAACTAAAACTTGGGTACCATCCCGCTGCACCTCTTCCTGCATCACCACCGTATCTGCCCCCTGAGGCATCATTGAACCCGTCAAAATGCGAGCGGCTTGACCCGAGTCAATAGCCTTCTGAGGTAAATAGCCGGCTGGAATTTCTTCTACCACTTCTAGAACCGTCGGATGCTCCACACTACATGCCTGGACATCTGTAAAGCGCACAGCGTAACCATCCATGGCGGAATTGTCCCAATGGGGGAAGTCCAGCGTACTGGTAACCGCATGAGCCAAAATTCGGCCCATTGCTGCTGGCAAATCAACCATTTCCACATCCCGCAAAGAGCTGAGGGGCTGCACTAGACTAAGAATGAGTTCTTCAGCGTGTTTGGCTATGAGCATATTGAAGAAGAAAATTAGGGGTAGGGATGCAAGAATTGGCAGCTAATCTGGCAGGAAAACACTAAGCTATAGAATCCTGGCAAATCTTCGGACAGCGCTAATATTATGAAGTCAGTCTTTGCACCCAGCCAACTTTTTCAGCCCCTATGCGTCGTCGATTAGCCTCTACCGAGTCTGCCAACGTTCCTTTATGGAAGCGGGGAGCAGCTTTGGGCGTCGATTTTGGGGTCGTGGGGCTGATTAGTGCTTTTTTGAGCATGAGTGCAGCGGCTCAGGCCAGTCTATTTATCGTAGGCTGGCTGTTGATGCGAGTGGTAGTAGTCTCTCAAAACCGGGGACAAAGCCTAGGACGTTGGGCGTTCAACATGCAGGTGGTAGACGGACGGCGGAGCAAAACGCCAGAATTAATGGCGCTTACGAAGCGTGAGGGATTGATTGCCCTAGGAGCCGCACTGGCTTTTTTAGGAGTAATGAATTTTGGGCCAACCGCAGCATGGGCTTTGCTGTTATTTATTCCGCTAGGGTTAGATTGTGGGGTCGCCTATGCCAATCCTAATTTGGGGCAGGCATTTCATGACCAAATCGCCGGAACCTATGTGGTTCAGAGCCGTCTAGGCTATTCGCTAGATATCAAGTTGAAAAAAATAGTTGCCGATGCTCAACGTCGTGTGAAAAGATAGAGGTTTGTGTTCATTAGTCTTCGTCAGATTTGCCGTCTGCGATTGAATCTGTTTGCAATTGAATCCACATTGTTTGAGTGAGTTAAGACCATGGCTAAGGGCGTTCGTGTCATTATTACGCTGGAATGTACTGAGTGTCGCACCAATCCAGACAAACGATCTGCGGGTGTGTCTCGTTACACAACCACAAAAAACCGTCGAAATACGACCAACCGGGTAGAACTGAAAAAGTTCTGTACCCACTGCAACAAGCACACGGTTCACAAAGAAATTAAGTAGGCCGCTGTGTCACTGCGTTTACTTTGAACAGTCAAATCCTTCAAAATCCATACCATTACCATGACTTACTATCGTCGCCGCGTTTCTCCGATCAAGCCCGAAGACCCCATTGACTACAAAGATGTTGAGCTGCTGCGGAAGTTTGTTACCGAGCGCGGCAAAATTTTGCCCCGTCGCATCACTGGCTTAACCGCCAAACAACAGCGCGATCTAACGCAATCCATTAAACGAGCGCGTATTTTGGCGTTGCTGCCTTTCATCAACCAAGAAGGGTAACTCAAGAAGGGTAGATGCCTTTACAGATGGCGTTGGCGTTTCTTTGAACCAGGATAGGGTTGACCACACGTTGTCTGAGGTCGCCAATGTTGCCATTGTCTAAGGCTTCAAGTTATTCACTCACCCTGGATCTGCCCGTACCACTTATGGAGAAGGGATCGCTCGTTGAATTTCGGCTAAGCGGTGACGGTTCGGCAGACCGCCAGCGTCAGCGCTGTTTGGCCGTGGTTGATCGCCCAAAAGATAAAAAGCACTGGGTCGTAGTCGATGCGCAGGGTCAACCCCATACCCTTCATCCCCGCGATGTGTCCTATGAAATCGCGGGTCAAACCTATACCCAATCAGATATTTCTAGCTTTTTAAGAGAAATTCAGCCTTATTTAGAACCGACTAACTTGGAGGTAGCCTGGGAACTGCTGGTGGAAGACGGGGAGACCGTAGACCCAACGGGGATGGCGATGCTGCTGTTTTCGGATGCGAGTCCACCGTTGCGCTATGCCGCCCATTGCCTACTGTCGGATGATCGGCTCTACTTTAAGCAAAAGGGCGATCGCTATGAACCCCGTCCGGTGTCGCAGGTTAAAGAACTAAAACACCAGATGGCGGTCGAGGCTCAGCGCCAGCAAGAATGGCAGTCATTGGTGCAGCGGCTGCGCCAAATTTTGGCCGGAGAGGACGTGACGTTATCGAGCGGCGATCGCCCCTGGATTGATGCGTTGGAGCGATTTGCGACACTGGGTGACGAAGCCACCCATCGGACTCCAGCTCTTGAAATTTTAGCGGCACTAGGACAAGCGGAAACGTCCCACCAAGCGGCCTTTCAGCTGTTGGTAGACCTCAAGCTTTGGCATCCCCACGAGAACTTATTTCTGCGACGCAGCCAGATTCCGGCCCAGTTTTCTCAGCGGGTACTCGACGTGGCTCATGCTGGCCTCACCTCACCTCCCCCCGATCCCAGCCCTAATCGATTGGATTTGACCCATCTTAAGGTCTACACCATTGATGACGAAAGCACCGTAGAAATCGACGATGGGCTAGGCGTTGAGTTTCTGGCAACCGGGCAGCAGCGCCTTTGGATTCACATCGCAGATCCAGGTCGGTTGCTCACGCCTGGTGATGGTTTAGATTTGGAAGCTCGACGGCGCTGTACTACGGTTTACCTGCCAACGGGGATGATCCCCATGTTTCCACCCGAATTGGCGACCGGGCCAATGAGCCTGCTTCAGGGCGTGATCTGCCATGCCCTGAGTTTCGGAGTCATCCTCAACCCATCTGGGGAAGTAGAAAGTTACGAAATTCATCCGACGTTGATTAAGCCTACCTATCGGCTGAGCTATGACGATGTAGATGAACTATTGCAGCTGGGGATTCAGGCCGAGACAGAGTTGGAGGCGATCGCCCACTGGGCAAATCAACGCCAGCTGCTGCGCCACGCCCAAGGAGCGATCACCATTTACATGCCTGAATCATCCATCAAAGTGCAGGGCGAAGAGGTTACCGTATCCGTGGTAGAAAACACTAGCTCACGGCAGCTAGTGGCAGAAATGATGATTTTGGCAGGAGAAGTGGCCGGACGCTATGGGCAGGAACACAGTTTGCCGTTACCGTTTCGCGGTCAGCCTCAGCCTGAATTGCCGCCAACGGAGGAGTTAATGCGCCTGCCAGCAGGTTTTGCGCGCGATTATGCCATTCGTCGTTGTATGACCCGCAGTGAAGTAGGTATTACTCCATCGCGCCATGCCAGTTTGGGGCTAGACACCTACGCGCAGGTAACATCTCCCATCCGTCGCTATTCTGATTTGCTATCCCATTTTCAAATCAAAGCGCACCTGCAAGGCGAAGAACTGCCTTTTACAGGCGAAGCTGTGAAGGAGCTAATTCAAGTGATTGGCACCACAGCCTACGAAGCCGTTCAGGTAGAGCGTCAAACCAACCGATACTGGGGCCTAGAGTATCTGCGTCGCCATCCCACCGTAGTCTGGCAGTCCCTGATGCTGCGCTGGTTGCGTGAACATGAAGGGTTGGGGCTAGTGTTATTAGAAGATCTGGGATTAGAGATCGCGATGCGGTTTACGCGTGCCATTGAACCGGGCGATCGGCTTGAAGTCAACGTTGCCTACTGCGATCCCCGACGCGACATGATCCAACTGACCGAGGTCATCGAAGCAGCGCCCCAAACGGCTTCAATGTAGCTGCCACTTAAAGGATTGTAGATTTATGTTCGTTTCCCTGATTGCAGACTACGGTACAGGTGACCCGGCATTTGCAGAAGTATCGCAGCGATTGTTGCTAGCCTGCCCCCAGGCTCAGATTCATGGACTGTCGGTGCCACCATTTAGCACCCTAGCAACTGGATTTTGGATTGCCCAATTGGGGCTAAACCCAGGGTTGCCCCAACGGCTGATTTACCACAACTGCGCCCCTCGACGGGATGATCCAGAAGCACGGCAAAATAATGAAGGAGAGGGTTTGACCTATGCCCTCCTGCCCAATGGCATCGTCGTCGTGGGGGTCAACGCTGGCTATACACTCTCGTTTATTAAAGACTCTGCTACGGTGCTGCGAACTGTAAACGTGTCTCGCGGTGGCTCTCAGTTTCGCTCACGCGATGTGTTTCCGCCCGCTGCTGGAGCGATCGCCCAGGGAGATTTGAGTCTACTAGGCGATGAATTGAAACCAGAACAGATCCCAGATGTGCCGGGCGATCGCATTGCCTGGGTTGACGGGTATGGCAACATTAAAACCACGCTGGCTGCCCACACCGTCAGCTTAGAGCCAGAACAGAAAGTCGTGATTCGAGTTGGTAGTGTGGTCAGTGACGCCATCTACTCTGACGGGAGCTTTAAGGTTCCAGAAGGAACGCTGGCTTTTGCCCCCGGTAGTTCGGGCTGGAACGACCCCACAGGCAAACCAATTCGCTGGATGGAGCTGTTTTTACGGGGTGGTAATGCTTGGGAGCGGTTTGGTAAGCCCCAAGTTAACCAGCAAGTGACCTACAGCAGCGCTCAGTAGAATGACTGGAAGCCTTGTTCTGTTGGGCTTTCAACCAGAACCTATCACCCACTAAACTGAGCTTTACGCCGTGGGGTTATTTTTCGTACTCTTCGTATGCTTCGACGATCCGCTGCACCAGCGGGTGACGCACCACGTCAGACTTAGAAAAGTGGCAGAAGGCAATCCCCTCCACATGGCGCAAGATCTTTTCGGCCGCCGATAAGCCAGACTGCTGATGCATAGGTAGATCGGTTTGAGTTGTGTCACCCGTGACCACCATCTTCGAGCGGAAGCCCAAGCGCGTTAGCACCATTTTCATTTGAGCTGGGGTAGTGTTTTGAGCTTCGTCTAAAATGACGAAGGCGTTATTGAGCGTACGCCCTCGCATATAGGCCAACGGGGCTACCTCAATCACACCGCGTTCCATCAGATTGGTGATTTTTTCAGGATCAGTCAATTCATGCAGGGCATCGTAGAGCGGGCGCAGGTAGGGGTCGATCTTTTGTTGCAGATCACCCGGCAAAAAGCCTAGCCTTTCTCCGGCTTCAACCGCCGGACGGGTTAAGATCAGCCGTTCGTATTGATTAGTCAGCAGGGCTTGGACGCCGACAACGGCTGCCAAAAACGTCTTACCCGTTCCGGCAGGACCGCTGCAAAAGGTGAGATCGTGACTGCGAATGGCCTGCACATACTGACGTTGCAGAAACGTCTTAGCGCGAATTTCTTCGCCTCGGCGAGTCCGAGCCAAAACATCTCGTTGCAGATCTTGCAGATCGTCTTGGCTTTGAGTATTTAAGGCTTGGCAAGCCGTGAGGATATCGACGCTGTTGAGGCTCTGACCCTTACTCCACATCGGTTCAAGCGATCGCACCAGCTGCTCAGAGAACTCGATCTGGCTATCGGTGCCAGAAATCATCAGCTCTTGCCCCCGCAACACAAACTTTGCCCCCGTCTGTTGGGAAAGCAACTTCAGATTATCGTCCGGATAGCCAGCTAGGGCGATCGCACTATCGGGAGTGGGAAATGGAATCGTCAGCACCTTTCCCATGCAAAACCTAAAAACCGGACTAGAGCTGTAAGCATGTTGCCGATGGCAGGCTACGACCTACCCGCTTCAAAACAGAGATGCCAAAGGTAACGGAAAAATTCTATTCGGGCGCAGACCTGCGTCGCGGTGGCGGCTTGGGCGTACTTGGCGGCCTGTCTAGCGACTCGTCTCGCCGTTGCCCACTCCGCCCATCAGAACCGCGATCGCCAGAGCTATATCCCACAGAGTCTTGCCCAGCAGGCTGACTACCAAACACATCTAAATGCAGAGCATAGCCGACGGATTGGGCCACTCCTTGCAGCACCATGCGGATGGCTTGAATGTTGCGGCCACCTCGACCATATACCCGCCCCCGATCCTCTCCATCAAACGCAACTCGAATCAAAACCCTCGACTTACGAGGTAGAACTTCGCAATCTACCTTCAAGGACTCGGGGATCTCTAGGAAGGGTTGCAGCAAAAACCTCACCAAACCCGCATAGTCAGGCGTGGCAGGGTTTGGGGTGGAGGGCTGAAGCTGGGTATCTGGGGGAGTTACATCTGTCACAGGCAATTAGGCTTTGAGTTGTTCGAAGACATTTTGCTTTTCCAAGATGCGGCGGACGGTGTCGGTTGGCTGTGCCCCATCCTTCAATCGCTTAATAATCGCCGGAACATCTAACCGAACTTCATCGCTTCTAGGATTGTAAAAGCCCAGCTCTTCTAGAGGGCGACCATCTCGTCGGGTTGTGCTTTGCATAGCAACAATCCGATAGCTAGCTTCAAATTTCTTGCCGTACCGCTTCAATCGCAGTTTGATCATGCTGGAAAAACTCGCTCCTGTAAGGACTAACTAAGCTGAAAGAATAAAGTGCAGATGGCTGATCACAGCTTCATACCAGATCCAGTGATAGCACATTTATGACACTGAATCTACGATCATAGCATTTACAGCACTGCTCATTTGACTGTTACGCTGCATAACAGCAACCGGAAACTCGGCACTGATGGTTGAACCCTGAGAGCTTAGGGGCAAGTTGCAGAAAGCAAAATTAGAGGCTGCCAAACCCTTTCTTTTTCTTTTCCTTTTTTTTCTTTTTGCCGGGAGGGCCACCTCCCCCCTGATAACCGCGCCAGCCTGGCCCACCAGCATCACGTCCGCCACCCATGGCCGGGGCACCAAACATATCTCCCATACCAGGTAGCCCACCCATGCCAGGAAATTGCCCTTTACCCATTTGCTGCATCAGCGATCGCATTTTCTGAAAATCGCTGACCAGCTTGCTGACATCGTCTAGACCAAAGCCAGCCCCTTTGGCAATCCGGCGACGGCGGCTAGGAGAGCTAGCCAACAAATCGGGATTTTTGCGTTCTTCCAGAGTCATGGAATTGATCATGGCTTCTGCTCGCTTCAGCTGCGCTTCGCCCTGCTCTAGCTGCTCACCCGAAATTTTGTTCATCCCCGGCAGCATTTTCATGATGCCGCCCAAAGAACCCATAGCTTTGAGTAACCGAGTTTGCTTGAGAAAGTCGTTAAAGTCAAATTGAGCAGAGAGAATTTTCTCCTGCATCTTTTCGGCTTCCACCATGTCAACTTCTTCTTGAGCTTTTTCGACTAAGCTCAGCACATCGCCCATGCCCAGAATCCGCGAAGCCATCCGATCAGGATAGAAAGGCTGTAATGCTTCTACCTTTTCGCCAACACCGACGAATTTGATTGGCTGACCCGAAATACTCCGGACTGAAAGCGCCGCACCGCCTCGGGTGTCGCCATCGAGTTTGGTGAGGATGGCTCCTGTGATGCCGATTTGGTCGTGAAAGGTGCGGGTGAGATTGGCGGCCTCTTGGCCAGTCATGGCATCCACCACCAGCAACACATCATGAGGCTGAACGGCGTTCTTGATTTGCACGAGCTCGGCCATCATCACCGGGTCAATTTGCAGCCGCCCAGCGGTGTCAATGATCACCGTGTTGATGCCATCGGCTTTGGCTTTTTCAACCCCTTGGCGGGCGATCTCGACCGGGTTGGCGTCGCTCCCCAGATCAAAGACAGGCACACCGATCTGCTTACCCAAGGTAACTAGCTGGTCAATGGCAGCAGGGCGGTACACGTCTGTTGCCACCAAAAGGGTACTCCGGTTTTGCTTGCGCAAATGGAGCGCTAGCTTGGCAGCAGCGGTCGTTTTACCCGTTCCCTGCAAACCAGCCATTAACACAACTGTAGGAGCCTCTGTGGCCTCAGCCAAGGGAACATTCGTGTCTCCCATTACCTCTAGCAGTTCGTCGTAGACGATCTTGATGAACTGCTGGTCGGGTTTTACCCCAGAAACTACGTCGGCACCGAGGGCTTTTTCTTGCACCTGCGCCACAAAATCTTTAACAACTTGGAGGTTAACGTCTGCCTCCAGTAGCGCCCGCCGTACCTCCCGCAGTGCTTCTTGGATATTAGACTCAGAGATTTTGTCTTGCCCCCGGAGTTTTTTCCAGGCACCTTCCAAGCGATCGGAGAGAGCTTCAAACATAAATATTCAATGATTAAACCAACTCTACCTATTGTAGGAACTAACGGTTAGGAGTTGATTGATTGAGCTATGGGAATTATGGCGATCGCCCTCTACCGGGAGTCAATCAGGCTTAAAGTCCAGCAATTCAGAGGGCTACAGGTCACAAGACCCGTAAAAATCGTCAGACCCTAAACATAAAAAGGGAGAGCTACGTTTAGGTAACTCTCCCAACCATCAGGGTGCATCTACTTAGCATATTGTGGCATACACGGGGTGAGGGGTGCAACCCCTTTTAAGATTTTTCGGCGTAGATTTATTATTCTCTATGATTTCTGAGGTAACTATAGATAGCTCAATGTTAGGCAATTCCACGAGGGATTTCATAGAATCTAGCAGTTCTTAAGAGTCAAGGCAGCTGTTCCGCAAATCCTAGCCACCTGTCGCAAAGGGACAAAAAAGGGAGAGCTACGTTTAGGTAACTCTCCCAACCATCAGGGTGCATCTACTTATCATAGTGTGGCACACATGGGGTGAGGGGTGCAACCCCTTAAAAGAAGTTTTCTCCAGAATTGATTCGCATTTTTTATAAAATCTATATCTTTTATCAAAATAAATTATGCTCTAGCGAGGTTTAAGGAAATTTACGCTTGCGGAGAGGTCTGGGATGGAGATAAAAACTTGGCACCTTAAAATGCCTGGTTTTACCGAGGTCTCTTAAGTCCCCCTGAATAAAACCAGGTCAATGTCTAGACTAGCCGTTCGCTCTGGGCAATGTTGTGAAGTTTGCGTTAACTCTCTAGTTTTTGAGTTAAGAGCTGATTAGTTAGCTTTGGATCAGCTCGCCCGCCCGTTTGTTTCATCACTTGCCCCACAAAGAAGCCCAGCATATTTTTCCTTCCACTGCGGTATTTTTCTAGCTCTACTGGATAAGCGGCCAACACAGTGGCGATCGCCGCATTTAAGACTGCGGGATCAGAAATTTGGAGTAGTCCCTGACGCTCGACCAGTGCCTTGGCAGAGCCACCGTTGACCAGCAGTTCGGGCAAGATATCTTTGCCGATTTTGGTGCTGATCGTGTTGGATTCAATCAGCGCAATCATTTCTGCCAGAGATTCTGGGGTCAGAGGCAGATCGGCAATACTCTTTTTCTCGTTGTTTAAGTAGCCGCTGATGTCGCCCATAATCCAGTTGGCAGCTTGCTTGGCAGGTGCGCCTGCTGCGATCGCCGCTTCAAAATAGTGAGCGATCGCCCGATCGTCTGTGAGTACCCGCGCATCATAGGACGATAGCCCCATGTCGTGTTCATAGCGATGCCGCTTTTGTGCGGGTAGCTCAGGGAGTTGCGATCGCCACTCGGCCAGCTGCTCATTCGATACTTCAATCGGACCTAAGTCTGGCTCAGGGAAGTAGCGGTAGTCGCTCGACCCTTCCTTCTTACGCATGCTGATCGTGCGCTGTGCTCCTTCTTCCCACAGGCGCGTTTCTTGCACTAGGGCTTCACCTACGGCCAGCGCTTGAGTTTGCCGCTCAATTTCGTAGTTGATGGCGCGCTCAATCGCGTTGAACGAATTCATGTTTTTGATTTCGACCTTGGTGCCAAATTTCTCCGTGCCCACGGGGCGAATAGAAATATTGACGTCGCAGCGCAGGGAACCTTCCTGCATGTTGCCGTCGCTCACACCCAAATAGCGGACAATGCGCCGCATTTCCCGAGCATATTCGGCAGCCTCAGCCCCCGACCGCAGGTCAGGTTCAGAGACGATTTCGATCAGCGGCACCCCCGCCCGATTGTAATCAACTAGAGAATACGTAGAACCCGAGAGGCGATCGCTCCCCCCGTGTACCAGCTTTCCCGCATCTTCCTCCATGTGCAGTCGGGTCACACCAATCCGCTTGCGCACCGGGTTTCCCGCCTCATCTTCCAGCTCAATCTCAATCCAGCCATGTTCGGCAATCGGCAAATCGTACTGCGAGATTTGATAATTCTTCGGCAGGTCTGGATAGAAGTACTGCTTACGGTCAAACTTGCTGTATGGTGCAATTTGACAATTCAGCGCCAGTCCAGCTTTGACCGCATACTCCAGCACCTTCTGGTTCAACACAGGCAGCGTTCCTGGCATCCCCATGCAGATGGGATCGATATGGGTGTTGGGCTGCGCCCCAAATGCCGTAGAGCTGCTGGAGAAGATTTTGGTCTCGGTACTGAGTTGGCAATGGGTTTCTAAACCAATAATTGCTTCGTATTGAAGTTTGGCTGGAGCGGCAATAGTCATAAGCGGTTCCGTAATACTCTGAGTTTTGAGCGGGTAGATGGATGTCTAATGCTGCATGCTCCAACAATTGAGTGACAGCTAAAGATCAATTCAAAGATTCCTTAATTCTCAAACATCCTCTAAACTCTATTGTATCTCTGGTGTATCTTTGGGATTTGAGGCTGAGCCGTAGGTTAAAAGACGTCAGGTCAAGCTCAGACAGACTAGGCGAACTGAAATGAAGCCAAGTTACGCAGAAAAGCGACTTTGCCCATCTTGCAGTAGGCTTAAACATACGCTTTATATGTAGATGCAAACAAAGCTTGGAGAGCAGAGTGGACGTCCAATCAACGTCTTTAGAATTAATTGTGCAGCAGGTTGGAGAAGCTGTGCTAACCACCACAGAAACCGTAGAACAACTCTCTGGAACCATTGATGCGCTGGCAAAACAAGT
>CASBQJ010000021.1 GCA_949127705.1 Synechococcales cyanobacterium PMM_0085 | reverse complement strand
TTCATCATCAATCAACGCATCAATCTCGCCGTTGCGCAGCGCCTCTAGCATTTCGGGGAGGACGCGATCGCTGCCGGGATAGGGCACGGTCAACACATCGGGAAATGTAGCGGCTAGTGCCAGGTTGGTGCTATCGGCTAATCCGCCCACCTGTAGCCCAGATAGATCCATGGGCGATCGCACTGGACTGTCAAACTTAACTAAAACTGCTTCATCAAACAATCCATAGGGACGGGTAAAATCAACCCACCGCTGCCGCTGTGGAATGATGGCTTGGTTGAACCACACTACGTCATAGCGACCTGTTTGCATAGACGTGTAAAACTCCTCCATGCGGGTATTATGCCAGATGGGTTCTAGTCCCAGCTGTTGACATAAAAGCCGCGCTAATTCTGGCTCATAGCCTGACCGTAAACCCTGATCCACATAGCTCATGGGGCGAGCATCGAAATCGCTGGTAACGATGTGCAAATAGCCTGCTTCAACGGTTGAAAACGTTTGAATAGTCATGAAGTCTGAGAGTACTGTGATGAACAGCTAGAGCAATAGAATGTATTTCAGCAAATCGCTAAAAAAGAGCATGGAGCGTAGCTGAAAATACACTTTTTCAAATTAAGCAACTTATGATAAAAAACTATAGGTAAAAGACTATAGAAAACTAATGATGACAGTAAGTCAACTGCTGAAATGTAACTAGAACTACAACTTAAGGCGATCGCACTTGACGTTTAAGATTTGCACATTTAATACTCAGTACGTGGTGAGACAACCGGATGGACTATCAACCGATCGAACTAACTGAAGCACAGCTACAGCAATTTCAAACAGATGGCTTCTTGATTCTGGAAAATTTTTTACCCTCTGAGTTGCCCGAACGCTTAATCGATCGGATGGGGCGGCTGTTTTACGGTGAGTTTGAAACTGGGATTTATCCCGATGAGTGGTATTGGCGACCGGGATTGAGTTTGCCGGATGTAACGCGAGAAATGTGCAATGCGTGGAAATGTGATTTGACGATCGCTAGTTTGGTACTGTCGGCTGAAATTGGTCGCCTCACGGCTACGCTTGCAGGCTGGCAAGGAGCACGGATTGGCCAAGACAGCATGTGGATGAAACCGCCACTGGCCAGTGCGATCGCCCTCCATCAAGATGGGGCTTACATTGATTATCTGACGCCACCGCAGATGATGACCTGCTGGATCGCGCTCAATGATGCTACTGCCGCAGATGGCACCCTGGTCTATGCCAAAGGCTCACACAAATGGGATTTGATTGACGTCGCGGGTGAGTTTCATGCCCCCACTAAAGATTATCGGTGGGCGATGCTGCAAGCCGCCGAAAAAGCGGGCGTCGATCAGCCGGAGCTAGTGGTAGTCGAAATACCTGCGGGGGGCTGTGCCTTCCATCATGGGCGCACCTGGCACGGGTTGTGCAAGACAACTCGCACAGACGGTGTATTTCACAGCATTGGACTCCATACAGTGCCCTCTAATGCTCAGTTTCATCCGACCAATCGAGCTGGATATATCTACGGGCGCTACAAACGGGTGAATGATGTCGCGATGGATGAAAGCTTTTTCCCAATTCTGTGGACTCAAGCCGGTTATCGATCGCCCCATCTCAGTGATTATTGCGGCGATGCGCTGACCGCCCTGCCCAAACTGTCTGGTGTGCATTAATGCAGCAGAACCTCGGAATATTGAAAATTCCGAGGTTCGCAGTCTCTAGTCGCGATCGCAATTATCTCAACCGATTCAGCTTGCGGGGCGATCGTCGCTTGGTTTTCTGAACCGATTTTTGCCCTGCCTTTTGTCCCAATCTTTGTCCCAATGAAGCTCCACCCAGCCCAATCATGCCCAACAGCGCCAGCGGTTGCCAGTTTTGGCGCGCATGCGACTCCTGGGAATAACGCTGATTAGCGGCCTCCCGGTGCTCCGATTGGGGATGGAGCAATGTTCCCATGACTGATGCAAAGCCCGCTACCAGCAGCAAGCCGATTGCCTTGATATCAGGCGTTGGCGGAGATTCCTGCTTCATAAAAAAGGAAGCATAGACAAAATAGACTGCAATCAGCGCACCGAGAATTAGCAAAATGCTAATGATCGATGGATTGTTGGCAAAAGTATAAATTGGGCCTTTTGCACTTGAAAACTCTTCAAACGTTGAAAATGGGCTAGTGCTCATAGAATGGTTACTCCGTCGCCAGCGATTTAGAGGTCAGGGGAGCAGAATGACTGGATTGATCGCTAGTCCCGTTCGTGACAAATGACATGGTGGCGTACTCTGGATACCCTTCGACACCCAAATCAGACAGATCTAACCCGGCAATTTCCTCTTCCGGAGAGACGCGCAATAAGTCAAACTTCTTCAACAGCCAACTCGTGCCATATCCAGGAATAAAGCCCAGGACAACCGTGCAGATAAATGCGCCCACTACTTGACCGAACAGATTGATACTGGGAACCCCATCACCTTGGGGAAAGCCAGCCGCCGCAACGCCGACAACAATTGAGCCGAACAGTCCACAGAATCCGTGGACGCCAACTGCCCCAACGGCATCATCAATGCCAAGTTTTTCAATGGCAATAATGACTTTTGGCATACAGAAAGCAGCAATAAACGCCAACACAATCACCAATGCTGGATGGTAAATGTCCATTCCTGCACCAGTCGCGATAATACCTGCTAGACCACCCGAGATCGTGAAGAACGGATCACCTTTAGATGAAATGTAGGCTCCGACCAATCCAGCGGCGAGCGCCATGGTGGTGCTAACTCCAACAGAAGCCAGCGTCATCGGGGTGCCGTAGATCGTGAACTCTCCGGTATATCCCGGCAAGAAGATCAAGCAGGCCGCTAAGAACGCATAGAAGCCGACAAAAATCAGCATTAACCCTACCATCGTCAACGGTAAGTTGTGCGGCAAAATCGGCCTAGGATTGCCATCTGCATCATACTTGCCAATTCTAGGCCCGAGGTTGAGCAACACGCCTAGCGTAAAGAAGCCCGACACGCCGTGGACAACGCCCGCACAGCCAAAATCATGATAGCCCAGCTGAGTAAACATCCATCCGAAAACGTTCCAGCCCCAGGCAGCCGCTACAACCCAAGTAAATGATCCTAAGACAATTGACAACACTAAATAAGCGCCAACCTTGACCCGCTCAATTAACGCGCCCGACAAAATCGAAGCGGTGGTCATCGCAAACAGGGCAAAGGCAAAGAAGAATACGCCTGTGATGTGATCACCCGTATTGGGTCCTAGTGCGGGTGACCAAGGATAAGACCCATCAACATAGGGCATCGCCGCTTTAACCGTCTCGTTCACCTCTGGGTTAGTCCACGGGCCCAAAACACCCCCCGTAAAGGGAAATAAGGGGAAGGCATTGTAAACCCACCAGCCAAAGAAGAAGAAGGCCAACCCGACACTCGCCAAGGTTAAGAGGTTTTTGACCATCGTGGCGAGAACATTTTTAGTGCGGGACGCTCCGCCTTCATACGCTAGAAATCCAGCGTGGATCAGCAGCATGAAGACAGAGGCCCAATAGTAGAAACTTTCGGAAACAAATGTTCCTAGAAATGCTTGTGCTTCGGGAGACATGGTTTATCTAGGGGATATTGCGATCGCAGTTTACGGTTAGAACAATCAACAGTAATCTTGACGGAATCTAGTGGAATCTAGTTGAGTGACCTGGAATATACTGAGCAACTCCACCGACTGTAAGGTGCGATCGCTCCTTGCTTTTTGAAGCACTCAAACTTTATGAAGCAAATATAAATTCGACCTGACATAAGAAATGTATTCTAATTAACCATCTGAAATATTTGAGCAGTTTATCGTCATTGAAATTGAAGAATCTGCCTTCATGACTAGACAGTCAGCCGCACTTTTATGACACCCAAAACTTGGAATCAAGCTGAATATTGGGGCTTGGGCTATGACTTCGACCCCCAGTGGACGTTAACGCCGACCCAACAGGCTCTACAAGCCAAATTGATTCAGGTCTGTGCCACCGTTTTACGCCCCAATGCAATCGAATCCGATCGCCACCTAATCTATCCCCGCAAAAACTTTGAAGCCCTAGCAGCGCTGGGACTATTGGGCTTGTTTGTGCCAAAAGCATGGGGCGGATTGGGTGAAAACCATGTCTGTGCGGCCATGGTAGTGGAAACAATTGCCCGCTATGGCTGCCCTAGCACCGCCATGTGTTACACCATGCATTTGGGGGCAACCGCCGCCGCTCTATTTCGGGCACACAGCAGTAGCAGCCTGCAAGATCTACTGCAACGGCTCGACCAAGACGTGTTAATCGGCACCTTGTCTTACTCTGATCCGGAGACCGGATCGCACTTCTGGTATCCCGTTTCCTCAAAAGCTGAGCAGTTAGACGATTGCTGGCAAGTGTCCAAAAAAGCTTCTTGGACCACCTCTGCTGGATTTGCCGATTGGTATATTGTGCAAACGACTAGCCCCGAATTCGACGGCAACTACGCGGATCTCTCCTGCTTTTTGATTTATCGGGATGAGGTGCAGGCCGAACCACACAAATGGGATGCGATGGGATTGCGCGGCAACCAATCGGGAACGCTGCTGGTCGATCAAGTCAAGGTTCCGCTCGATCGGATGGTGGGTCCCAAAGGGGATGGCACGGCCTCCAATGATGAAATCGTCGATCCGTTCTTTCTACTCTGTTCGTCGGCCTGCTGGAACGGCATCGCCATGGGCGCGATCGACATTGCCAAACGCCACGTCACCCGCAAAAAGCACGTTGATGTGGGGATGCGAGTGGCAGACTATCCCACGATTCAAGACTATTTTGGTGAGGCGATTATCGACACAACGGCCTGCCGCATGTTTACAGTATCGATGGGTCAGTTAATGGATCGCCTGACGAATGATTGCGATTGGTCGATTCATGCCGATCTGGCAGCATTGCCGCGATCGCCCTATTTGTCTTGGTATTGGCAGATCAAGTTTGCTGCGGCCAAAAATGTGGCTCATGTGTGTGACAAGATGCTGCATGCCTGTGGCGGTTCTGGGTTCAAAAAAGACATGGAAATTGAACGCTATCTGCGAGATGGAAAAGCGGGTTGGGTGATGGGACCGACAAACGAAGTGTTGCGCCAATTTGTCGGTAAGTCAGCCTTGCTGGGGTTTGAGTCACTCGACTATTGGAATCAAACTGTGAATGAGCGCGTGTTGCACAACGAGGTGAAAAAACTTGATGCTGAGGGCAAGCGCCAGTTAGCCGAGAGTTTGTTGCAACAGGTGGCAGCTGAGGCTGGTGTTTCGGATTCTACTGTTTCGGATTCTACTGTGGAGAAGCCGTTGGTAGAGGCGATCGCCTAATTCAGATCGCCTAATTCATTCTGCCTAATTCATTCTGCCTAATTCATTCTATTTAAAATTAATAGATGGGTGTGATTACACAACTCGACCTAACCCCGCCTCCGTCATTGCCGCCACCGTTGGGTCAAGTGGTGGCCGAATATTGGATTGAAGGGGCAACGGCTGCCGCCTACCCAGTGACTGCCGGACAATACATCCAAATTGTGGATGTCAACGGCTGTCAATGCTCAGATTTAGTGGTGTTCACAGGCGATCGCCATACAGAAGAACTAGATGCCACCGTGACC
The DNA here is from genome assembly GCA_949127705.1 of Synechococcales cyanobacterium PMM_0085. GTDB lineage: Bacteria > Cyanobacteriota > Cyanobacteriia > Elainellales > Elainellaceae > CASBQJ01. The sequence goes on along the minus strand of CASBQJ010000021.1, from coordinate 5,494 downwards.
CGTACCCTCAACGGCTTATCGATGCCAGTGGCGGGGCTGCATGGCAAATACTTTTCTCAGCAGATGCAGCCATTGTTAGAGGTGATTCAAGACACCTGCAATCGCCACGATCAGTTCCTGTTAGCCTGCACGGCTCGCTACTACGAAGATTTGGGCTATCCCGGCCATCCCAGTTGCAGCGACAACTTCAACCAGGTTCTACGGCCATACGGCATTGCGCCGCGCCCCGGCTGGAGTGCGATCAACTTTTTTTACAATACTGCCGTTGATCGTGAAGGGGCGATCGCAGGCACAGAGTCGTGGTCGCGACCGGGCGATTATGTGCTGCTGCAAGCCCAGCGCGACTTACTTTGCGCCAGTTCATCCTGCGCTGACGATATTGATCCAGTCAACGGCTGGCAGCCCACCCCAATTCTGGTTCGGATCTACGAGGCACAGGAGAACTTCCCCTTGGCCATCGGGCGACGCGCATCTGCTACGGCTCCAGTGCGGCTAACCCAACCGAGTGCGTTCACGGCTCGGATCCAGCAGTTGACCCATAATTTAGTCGAATATAACGGGTATTGGGTCCCCAACAGCTTCACCAATCGCGGCATTCAAGCAGAATATTGGGCGCTGCGAGCAGGTGCGGTGTTGATTGACCTGTCAGCCCTGCGCAAGTTTGATGTAATCGGAGCCGATGCCTTCAGCCTGCTGCAATTCAGTTTCTCACGCGATCTCAACAAGCTCAAAGTCGGACAGTCTGCCTACGGCTGTTTACTCACCCCCCACGGCGGCATTGTCGATGATGGGATTGTGTTTTGCCTCAGCGCCACCCACTATCGCTACGTGGGCAACTGCGACAGTGACGGGGAATGGCTAGAGCGAGTCGCGGGTCAATCTGGCTTCAACGTGGAGATTCAACCCTGTAGCGATCGCCTGCATAACCTGGCCATTCAAGGGCCGCTGTCTCGGCAAATTTTGCGATCGCTCACCCAGTTTGATCCCTCCTTTGCCCCATCAACCATTGACGATTTGCCGTACTTTCACTTTGCAACGGCAACGATTGCTACCATTCCAGTCCTGATCTCGCGTACGGGCTACACCGGAGAACTGGGCTACGAACTGTTCATCCATCCCCAGCATGGCGCTGCCCTGTGGGATGCCCTGATGGCAGCTGGGGCACCCGTCGGCCTGCAACCGATGGGCATGTTGGCCCTCGATCGCGCCCGGATTGAAGCCGGACTGCTGGCGGCAGGGCGTGAATTTGATGACCTCACGTCTCCGTATCAAGCCGGCATTGGCTGGGCAGTGGCGCTCAAAAAGCCAGATTTTATTGGCAAAGCCGCCTTAGAAAAAATTCGCGCCCATCCGCCGACAGTCACCGTGGGGCTGGTGTTAGACGGCAATGAAGTGGCGACAGGGGGGCAGTGCGTTCATCCGATCGCAGAACGATGGCGCGCCGGCACCATTACCAGCGCTACCTTTTCGCCAATCTTGAACCGCAGCATTGCCATCGCCCAACTTGTTCCAGCCTATGCCGAGCTGGGAACTGTGCTAGAGGTGGGCTGGGTGGATGGGATCAAGCGGCGGGTCAACGCCACCGTTGGCAGCTTGGCCGCCTACGATCCGACCAAGAGTCGGGTACGAGCATGACCGATACTCAAGTCTCGCTGCCGCCCGCTTGCCTCTGGGATATCGCCGGAGTCGATGGCTTGCAGGTGATGAAACGATTGTTTGGCGATAGGTGCGATCGCATTGCCCCATTTCAGTCGCTAGAGACGGAGATTGACCGCATTCCCTGCTCCATTTTACGGCTGGGTGACGCCAACTTTCGCCTGCGCTGGACGGGCGATGCGGCTCATCTCCAGACGCTCTTAACCGCCGCCGCCAGCCATCAACAGGTATGGGTGAAACAGTTTCCCTGGCTAGTATCCGTTCGGCTACCCGCTGAGATGGGTGTGGAACAGTTGGCGAAAATTGCGATCGCCAAACCGCCCTTTTCGCTGCCAGCTCTGGCCCTCAACTGCGCCGCACCGGCTCGGATCAACGGCCTTTCCTGTCTAGTCTGGCGGCACAGCATTCAAGATACCGAAACCATCGAACTACACACCGCACGGCAAACCCTACACCACCTTAAAATCAGATCGTAAAAATCAGATCGTAGAGACGCGATTCATCGCGTCTTCTACATGAGACATCGGCCATAGTTCCAGGACGTCGTATAGCGATCAATGATGGCGCTGCCAAATTTTGATAGTCGAATCTCGACTGCCCGAAACCAGGGTTTTGCCATCGGCACTAAACGCTAGCGAAAGCACCCAATCAGCGCTGCCAGATAGCGTTTGGAGCAAAGTACCAGTTTTGAGATCCCACAGCAAGATGCGGCTATCTACCCCACCGCTGGCTAGGGTGCTGCCATCGGGGCTAATGGCGATCGCCACCACCCGATCTTGATGCCCCGATAAGGTGCGAAGCAAGGCACCGTTCTGAGGATTCCAGAGTTTGACGGTGCCGTCCCAGTTGCCGCTGGCCAGCGTTTGCCCATCGGGGCTAAAGGCCAGGGTGCGCACGGTGCTGGGGGTTGAGATCGGGCGAATCAGGTTGCCCGTATTTAGATCCCAGAGTCGCAGGGTGGTATCTTCGCTGCCGCTGGCGAGGGTTTGCCCATCGGGGCTGATGGCGATCGCATACACCCAACCGGTATGCCCCATCAGCGTCTGGCTAGAGGCCGTTGGCGCTTGACCACTGGGCTGAGGGGCAGCATCTGCTAAATTCCAGAGTTTGACGGTGTTGTCTGCGCTACCGCTGACCAGCCACTCCCCAACCGGGCGAAATGCCAGCGACCAGATCGGGGCGCTATGTGCCTTTAATGTGACAGTTGGGTTACCCGTGGTGACATTGACTAGGTGAATCGTCAGATTGTCGGCAATGGCCAGAGTTTGTCCACTGGGGCTGAGGGCGATCGCCCGAATGGAGTCGGTATAGCCAGAAAAGGTATGCGTGGCGGTGCCCGCCCCCAGCGACCATTGTTTTACGGTGCGATCTTCCGAGCCGCTAAACAGCGTTTGTCCATCAGGACTGATGGCGAGAGACCACACGGCTCCGGTGTGACCCGTCAGGGTTTTGGCGAAGGAAAACGGGATGGCGGCGGATGGGCTAGTGCTCTGCATGGGTGTAGGCGTGGGCACAAAATCCTTGGGAATCGCAGTGTGAATTGCAATCCCCAGAACTGCGGCACCTCCCACCCAAGCCAGCCAAATCCACCGGAATGGGCGACGCGATGGTGACGGTGGAGATGTCAGGGTAGAGGATTGAGTGGATGACTGGGTGGATGACTGGGTGGATGACTGGGCGACTCCAGCAGATATCGATTCAGCGGATGAATCTGGAGTGGGTGCGATCGCGGCTTTTGTCTGAGTGGATGGGAAAATTACCGGGTTCGTAATTTCGGCGATGTCTGCATGGCGCAGACCCAAAACCTCCTGAAAATGCTGCAATTCTCGTTGAGTGCGATCGCTCAAGGGATTTTCTTGTTGGCAGGCCCGAGTCCACGCCTGTTCATACCGTTGCAGGCGTTGTTGGTAGGCTCGATAGGGTTGCATCACCTCGGTTTCAATGGCGATCGCATCTGACGGCGAGAGTTGGAGCATCTCCCGCAGGGCATTGAGGGTTTCATGGCCAATCGCAGAAATGGTGCCGCGATTGACGACCTGTTCCACTTCCCGGCGATATCTCAAACGCGGATCAGAAAGCGAGGCTTTTGACAGGTGAATCTTAAACCCTTCTTCGACAGCAAAGATTTTGGGTTTCATGGCCGGAGCCGTTTCTTGCACTTTGCGTTGGGCATATTCATGTAATTCATCAACCGAAACCCAGCCATCAGTGTCGATATCGGCGGCTCCACTTTCGATCCCTTCCACGATATAGCGCGTGTAAACAGACAAATTTGCCTGTCCAGATTCGTTCGCAGATTCAAAGGAATACTGTGTTGCAGCCGAAGACGTCAAAACAGCCCGCCCTTCGCCCCCCAGTTGATTCTGAATATCCACCGCATCATCGGCTTTAGCCCGCATTCCCTCGGCAAAGGCACCGCTAAAGCAGCAGTCTAAAATCACCACTTGCCGTTTGCAGCGAGACTGACTCATAATATCTTGCACAAAACTGGCAGGCACCGCCGTGGCTTTGACTAAGTCACCAGCAGCATTTTTGCGAGTGAGACGGGTGGCAAAATACAACCGTCCTTGGTCATCCTTTAAGCCATGCCCAGAAAAAAATAATAAGACCAAATCTTCTTTAAGACGGCTGGCAAAGAGCGCTTCAACGGCCTCCTGCATGGCCAGCGGTTCACGATTCACTAGGGTCTGCACCTGGTCAAATCCACCCAGCCGAGGATCTCGCAAGATTCGCTGCATGGCTTCTACATCTTGGATAGCTCCCGGCAGAGCAGCCAAGCCTGACTCATATTCACTCATGCCAATTAGCAGGGCAATTTTGGTCATGGCGATCGCTTTTAAAGGCTCTCTGAAAGACTTATTCTTCAAGAGTATCAGTTTATCGTAGTTCTCAATTGCTTCAATACTTCGGACACTTTCTTGCTGATGGTTCTATTGCTCTATGCGATCGATCAGTATCTTTATAAAGTCCAAGTTTTACCCGATCTATTTCCTAAAGCTGCGATCTTTATCATTATTTTTTTCATCCTCAGTTTGATCGTTTCAATGCAGCAGCCTCATTAGCAGCGTCGTGCGTATATTTGGATTGAAGTGACATTAATCCTGGTTGCCCAACTATTCTGGATCGACCTCAACATCCTGCTCTATTTTTACTTAATTAAAAGCTGCTTTTCGTTGAGTCGGCGAGCGGTAGTTTCAACGTCACATCAGTTCAGCCGCTGGGTTTAGCGCTAAATTCTCCCTATTTTCAAATTTACGGTTGACTACAACCGCATCTACCCCTATGCTCTTTCATTAAGCTGCTGCACAAACACGGGCGGCTGTTACATCAGGACTCAGAAACTTTAGCGCCACTTGGAAAGTGCACGAACACCTCCAAGCGGCTAAATCACCCAACTGTCACAGCAGTCAGGAGACCTTGGTGAATGATACCTTGGTCATCCCGATTTGCCCAAGCAAAAGAGGATGCCTAGGGTTTCTAGTTCTGGTTTCCTTACCCAAAACGTCCTAGGAGACCAGTTCATGACTTACTTCACCGACTCGGGCACACCTGTGCCCCCAAGTTCTGTACCCTCAAATTCTGATGGTGGGCGATCGCGCGAACCCGTTCGGCATCTGCTATTCGGTTCACTGGCCGCCGTTCAGCTCAACATCAAAAGCCTGCACAAAAAAGGCTACGCCGAACCCAACGACTGGAGTAAACCCATTCCCACGGGGCGATCGGGCGAAGTGATGGCAATTTTGGTGAAATACCTCTGGGTTGATTAATCGCATCGGTTGCCCGAGAGATGTAGGGATGAAGCATTTGCACCAACACCTTGGCCACACCACCGAAACCC
>CASBQJ010000020.1 GCA_949127705.1 Synechococcales cyanobacterium PMM_0085 | reverse complement strand
TTGCCGCCCACCTGGCCACCGATCTGGCCTCGGTAAAGCGATCGCCCAAACGCGCTGATTTCTAGCTCAGTAAAATCAAATGCCAGCAGGTTTTTCTTGCCTTCATAGCGGCAAGGCCCGGTAAAGGTCATCGCCAGTGCGCCAACCCTGGCCTGATTGGTAATAGTGCCCAGGTTAGCCGCTGTTGGTTCAGATGCTGCGTCTGCCACGACGGGCTGGAAGGAGATTTTGGCGATCGCCAACTTCGGCACATAGAACCCTTTACCCAAGGCAATGCCGCCCCGCTGCCGCAGCTTGCGCGTGCCTGTAGCAAAACACAGCCGCCAGTCGCCCCACAGAGCATCAACCGGGTAGCTGAGTCGCTGCTGTTTGGCGGCTTTTTCACCTGCCAGCAGCGCCTCGACCACAGCATCGGCGGAAGGACGCACTAGTGTTGGATCACGAAAGGCTGAAGCGGCTTTCCCTAGCTGAACGCCGAAGTCAAGATCAGCCGCAGAGGTGAGATTGGTAGTCATACACGCCTTAAAATCTTATTTAGTCTTGAAATTTTAATTTAAATGTAAATCAACTCAATCAACCCATAATATCCCGATGCCGTAGAGCAGGATATAGGCGGGCTAAATGACGCGATCGCCGCCTATCATAGTGATTCAGAGGCTATTCCCACGATGTTGAAGAAGCGCTGCTGTTAGCAACCCGCATTATCGTCATGCATGCGCGTCCGGATCGAGGCATTAAAGATATCGTCAATCCCTTTGCCAATCGCTCCCCCGATATCTCTACCTCCAATCTGCGCTTGTCGAAAGAGTTTGTAGAAATGCGCGAACAGTTGGTCAACAGCATTCGCCACACTGAACTCGATCTTACTCATGCGGCGTAATTCTTGTCACTCTAAAAGGTTGATTTTTCGAGTGTTTAGAGCATAAAAAATTAACCTTTTAGAGTCCTTTTCAAACAGCCTCTTAGAAAAGAGGAATAGAGAGATTAGGATAGAAGTATCCTGCGCGAGATCGTCTATGAGCAGCTTATTGACTCGCATCAGCCAAACCCCTGGTCAGTGTGGCGGTCGCCCCTGTATCCGGGGGATGAGAATTCGGGTCAGTGACATTTTAGAGATGCTAGCTGAAATGGTTAGCGTTAATGAAATTTTGGCAGATTTTCCCGATCTCGAATTGGCAGACATTCAAGCCTGTTTATTATTCGCAGCGCGTCTTTGAAGTGTAGTTGGCGCGAAATTGGTAAAGCCAAAACTCACAGCACCAGCCACGACAGCGCAGAGTTTATGCAACGCGTCACCGATTGGGAGCAGCAAGGGTTTTTGAATTACTTTGAGCGAATTTTCTCTCCTAAACGTCACAGAGATTCCCGATCGCCAGCAGTACTAGTAGAAGACGGCGCAAGTCTAGCCACCGTAGGGCGGGCATCTTGCCCGCGCAGGCTAGAAGCCTGCACTACAAACGGTAGGCAGATTTATGCTTCAGACTACATAGCAGGATGGATGACCTGCATCAAGAGCCAATTTCACGACCCTCTCAAGCAGCTAACCGTATTCCATAATGGAGATAAGCGAACAATTAAGCGACCCCTCACGAACTTGTTTTATGACTGCAACTACCGTAACCGTCGAAAATCCTCTCTTAATCGGCCACGGGCTGCCTCCCTTCGATCAAATTCGGGTGGAACAGGTTGTTCCTGGCATGACGCAGCTGTTGTCTGAGGTGAACGACCAACTAACCGAATTAGAAGCGAACCTGGAACCGACTTGGGCCAGTGCGGTAGAGGCAACTGAACGATTAACTGAGCGGTTGTCGTGGAGCTGGGGCATTGTGACGCATTTGCTGAGTGTGCAAAACAGCCCTGAACTGCGGCAGGCGCAAGAAACGATGCAGCCTGAGGTCGTAAAATTTTGGATGCGGCTGGGTCAAAGCGCTCCGCTCTATAAGGCATATAAGGCGCTGCGCGATCGCGATGATTGGAACCAGCTAGAGTTGGCTCAACAGCGGGTGGTCACTGCGGGCATCCGAGAAATGGAGCTAGGTGGTGTGGGTTTGGACGGGGAGGGGCGCGATCGCTTCAATGCGATTCAGCTAGAGCTATCGCAGCTCTCTACCACCTTTTCAAACCATGTCCTAGACGCCACCAAAGCCTTTAGCCTGCCGCTGCCGCTGCCCGAAGATGTCGAAGGATTGCCGCCCAGCCTGCTAGCCCAAGCGGCACAGGCGGCTCGCGCCGCAGGCGATGAGAGCGCCACTCCCGATGCGGGCCCCTGGCTAATCACGCTAGATATTCCTAGCTACTTGCCCTTCATGCAGCACAGCCGCCGCCGCGATCTGCGAGAAGTGCTCTATCGCGCCTACATTACCCGCGCCGCGTCCGGAGAACTGGACAACCAGCCCGTGATCGATCGCATGCTCACCCTGCGGCAAGAAATGGCTAACCTGTTGGGTTACGGCAGCTATGCCGAACTCAGCCTAGCCAGCAAAATGGCTCCCAATGTAGCCGCCGTAGATGCCCTGCTCGAATCGCTGCGAGCGGCCAGCTACACCGCCGCCCAGCAAGATTTAGCCACCCTGCGCGACTTTGCCCGCAGTCAGGGTGCGCCCGCAGCCGACGACCTGCAACCCTGGGATGTCACCTTTTGGGCAGAACGGATGCGAGAACAAAAGTATGCGCTCAATGCCGAAGCCCTGCGTCCCTATTTCCCGTTAGAACGAGTCCTAGAGGGGCTGTTTGGCTTAGCCAACCGGATTTTTGGCATCACCATTACCTCGGCGGATGGGGAAGCTCCGGTCTGGCATCCCGACGTGCGCTACTTCCGCGTGGCCGATGAAACCGGAGCGGCGATCGCCTACTTCTACCTCGATCCTTACAGCCGCCCAGCCGAAAAGCGGGGTGGAGCCTGGATGGATTACTGCATCAACCGAGCCAAACAGATCGAAAATGGCGTGGCGACCGTCCGCTTGCCGGTGGCGTATCTGGTCTGCAACCAAACGCCTCCCGTAGACGGCAAACCTAGCCTGATGACCTTCAATGAGGTGGAAACCCTGTTTCATGAATTTGGCCACGGCTTGCAGCATATGCTGACTACTGTGGACTACACCAGCGCCGCCGGAATTCATAATGTGGAATGGGATGCGGTGGAGTTGCCCAGCCAGTTTATGGAAAACTGGTGCTACGACCGTGCCACCCTATTTAGCTTGGCGCAGCACTACGAAACGGGTGAGCCGCTGCCAGAGTCGGACTATCAAAAACTGCTGGCGGCGCGTAACTTCATGAGCGGCAGCGGCATGTTGCGGCAGCTGCACTTTAGCCTGGTAGACATTGAACTGCACCATCGCTACCAGCCCGGTGGCAGCGAAACGCCCAATGACGTGCGCAACCGCTTAGCGCAAACTACCACGGTGATGCTGCCCCTGCCCGAAGATGCCTTCCTCTGCGCCTTTGGCCATATTTTTGCCGGAGGGTACGCCGCCGGTTACTACAGCTACAAGTGGGCGGAAGTGCTCAGCGCCGATGCGTTTTCGGCCTTTGAGGAAGCGGGACTGGAGGATGAAGCGGCGATCGCCCAAACGGGTCGGCGCTTCCGCGCCACGGTGCTGTCCCTCGGCGGCAGTCAACATCCGATGGATGTGTTCAAAGCGTTCCGTGGCCGCGAACCTGATACCACGGCGCTGCTACGACACAACGGCCTAGCCGCATAGGGTTCTGTGTAGGGTAGGGGCGGTCCTCGAACCGCCCCTACCGCAAATAGCTAGCCCAGGTTTCAACCACTTCAGCAGACCCATACCAGCGCTTGCCCGGTTTGGGAGAATGCAATACATCGTCCAGGGTGAGGTTTTCGGCATCGTCGAGGTGGGCGGCGGTAATGGGAGTAATGCCATCACCCCAGCATTGCCCGGTGCCGCAGGTGATCTCATAGCTGCTGTAGGCAAACCAGTTGCCGAGGCGGCGATCGCCATAAATCGACTTACCGGCCACGCAGACATAGCGCACCTGCGGATAAAACGCCCCCGGATAGGTGTTCTTCACAAAGTCCAGGTTGCGTTTCGTCCAGCGCTCTTGGCTGACGTGGGGGGTGCCCAGTGTCACCAGGGTAGATACAGTGGGGTGGGCTTTCCACAGACATGGCTGATTGCGATCGCCGGGATGCACATCATAGGGAATGTCGCCCAGGTAAATCCGCGCAATCCAGCCCCCGGCAGAATGACCGACTAAGTTGATGCGATCGCTCCCCGTTTGCTCCATCACCTGCCGCACCGTCCGATCGAGTGCCACTAAAATGGGTCGCATCGAGCGCCCCCCAATGGTCGGCAACCAATCGCGGCGCTGCAACGCCACTGTAACCGCTGGGATCCCCATCGCCTCTAGCGCCACTTCCATTTCACGATAGGGAGCAGCATTCGCCAAATATCCAGGCAAAATTACGGTCGGTAGCGACATAAAAGATCGGTTGACTAAACTGGAACCACTGCCGACATCTGCTTTTCGAGCAGCAGCTTAGATCGCTTGACCAACTCGGGCACGGGCACCGGATAATCTCCCGTGAAACAGGCTGAACAGAAGGTATTGGTATCCACCTGGGTGGCTTCTAGCATCCCATCCCAACTGAGATACGCCAGCGAATCTACCCCAATTTGTTCACCAATTTCGGCAACCGACTTGGTCGCTCCAATCAGCTGATCTTGGCTGTCCGTATCAATGCCGTAGAAGCAAGGATGGGTGACAGGCGGTGACGAAATCCGCATATGCACTTCCAGCGCTCCCGCATCGCGCAGCGCTTTCACCAGTTTGCGGCTGGTCGTGCCCCGCACAATCGAGTCGTCCACCACCAGCACCCGTTTGCCCGCTAGCACGTCTCGCAGGGGGTTAAGCTTCATCCGAATCCCAGACTCGCGCATACTTTGGGTGGGCTGAATGAAGGTGCGCCCAACGTAGCGGTTTTTAATCAAGCCTTCCGCATAGAGAATGCCCGATGCCTGGGAATAACCGATCGCCGCCGGAATCCCCGAGTCGGGGACACCCATGACCAAATCAACCTCAGCCGGGTTTTCTAAAGCCAGCTGGCGACCCAGCCGCAATCGGTAGCTGTAGAGGCTTTCCTCATGCATAATGCTGTCGGGTCTAGCAAAGTAAATCATCTCAAAAATGCACAGCTTGCGCGTTTCGGGGGCTGCCCACCGGAATGACTCTAACCCCTGCTCGGTAATCCACACCAGTTCGCCAGGGGCGACATCTCGTACGTAGTCTGCGCCAATAATGTCTAAACCGCAGGTTTCTGAGGCAATCACATAGCGCGGAATGCCGTGGGTATCTTCGTTGAGCAAAACGCCGATGACTAAGGGACGAATGCCATTGGGGTCGCGGGTGGCAATTAGCCCAGCGGGGGTGCCGATCGCCAAACTAAAGGCTCCTTTGCAGCGTTGAAATGCACTCTTGGCCGCATCTAGCCAACCCTGTCCGGCATCAACGGCTTCGGCGATCGCCAATGCAATCAGCTCTGAGTCCGTGGTCGTCAACAGCTCCAAATTGACATTAGACGCGAGCAATTCCTCGCGCAGCGCCGACGCATTCACCAAGTTGCCATTGTGCGCCAGCGCCAGTGCCCCTAGCCGTGTGGATACCACTGCTGGCTGAGCGTTGACGACTCGACTCGACCCAGTTGTGGAGTAGCGGGTGTGACCGACCGCCAGATCCCCCACAAGTTTTTGCAAAATCTGCTCACTAAATACCTGAGACACCAGCCCCATGTCTTTGTGCAGATGAACCTGAAGGTCAGCAGCCGGAGCCGCATTTAGATACTGGCTGGCGTCGGCGATGCCCGCCCCTTCAAAGGTGGCAATCCCCGCCGATTCTTGCCCTCGATGCTGCAAGGCATATAGCCCAAAATAGGCTAGCTTCGCCACTCCTTCACCGGGCGCGTAGACCCCAAACACACCACAGGCTTCTTCGGGCTTATCTGGACGGGACGCATCTGGGTCACTTTCACCTTGACCAGAACACTGATTGTCAGGATGGGAACAGTCTGCAAAATCAGATTTCTCAAGCATCATGGATGATTTAGCTCCGGGTCTGGTAAGTTAAGCGCCACATCAATATCAGTACTAAGTTTATTAAGTTTTTAATCGCTTCTTAATATTCCCACATCAGTAGAGGTCATGGCAGGCAAAATCTAAAAATTACAGCCATCTAGCCGACGCTGTAGGCTCTGCTCTACTCATTGCTGCACAGTCCATTGCTGAACAGTCCATTGCTGCACAGTCCATTGCCGCACAAGATGCAGTATCGTCCTAACCTCAAAAAATCTAGAGCGCTAAACGCCGTTCAATGGCAGTTGACCAGCGATCGCCCATATCCGCTATGCTAGCGCTAATCAAGGGGAAGCCACTGGCGTTTACGAGCGATAGTGGTGTAATCTCCGAACCCACCCGCCCCAGTTGCTGCCAAGTCCCATCTAATTGGTCAGTGAGGTAGGCTTCCCACGCGGCCACCTGATCGGGGGCGATCGACACGAGAATGCGGGCGCTGCCTTCTCCAAATAGCAGCGTATCGAGCCGATTAGCGTTGGGTTGAAGGGATTCGCCAGCGGGTTG
>CASBQJ010000019.1 GCA_949127705.1 Synechococcales cyanobacterium PMM_0085 | reverse complement strand
TGCGGCTTTTCTAACAATGTCGTGCAGATTTTGAATGCGTTGGGTGCACCTTACGAAACGCTAGACGTGTTGGCCGATTACGAGATTCGAGATGGCATTAAGGAGTATTCCAGCTGGCCCACTATTCCACAGGTTTATATTAACGGCCAGTTTGTGGGTGGTTCTGATATTTTGATCGAGCTATATCAGAAGGGAGAACTGCAACAGCTGGTTGAGGTTGCCTTAGCGTCCTAGTTAGCGCTTGATCAATCCACTAAAACCCTGATAGTGAGCCGCTAAATCGCTCACTATTAGGGTTTTGATTGGATGGGCATCTAATCTAGTTGCCTGATCTGCGAGAAAAGACTAGAAGAAGGGACTAGTAGTCTAAGGCGTAAATCTGTCTACCGTTCGTAGTGCAGGCTTCCAGCCTACGCGGGCAAGATGCCCGCCCTACGGTAGCTAAACTTCCGCCGTGCCGCACTAGAGCAGATTAACGGAAGTCTACTTCGCGTTCAGGTTGAAGTATTTCAAAATTTGACGAATCGTAGAGGTAGCGCATGGCTTCCTCTTCGAGCTGATGGATCAGATAGGCTTCGACCACATTCGTGTGGCGGAGGGCGGCGAGGTACCCGTCTAGATAAAGTCGGAGTTCGTCGAACCGATATCCTCGGTTCCATTGCTCGTTGAGAGCATCGGTCACTCTCTGGTACAGGCGAATCACTTGAGTGTCTTGGAGCATATAGGGTGATAAAAACCAATTGGGAACCAACGGACAGCTAGACAGGAAGGCTGCAAAAGCACCTTGCTAGAGGGTTATCTATCCTGCTACGACGCGATCGCCTTCGCTTATTTTCTGGCGATCTTAGCACCACTTCTCCTCTAGTTTACCCCGATCTACGGGTAGTTTTACGGTGCCGTAGTGTGAGGAGGGCACTCAATGGACTCACTCGAAGGGTGTATAAGACTGAGGTAACGCTGAGATTCTCGGACTCAAATCGGCAAGCTTGACGCCAGACCCGCACCGCCCCCCACCTGTCAACCCAGGAATTGTGTGGGGGTAGCAGTGGTTACAAAACCTTGACAAATGCTCTGTTAAGTTTAGACTCATTAACCTGCATAGCAAGTTGGGGCATCGTGAGCGCTGTTTGCATCCAAATCGTTGAGGGAAATCCCCATTTGCGATCGCTACTCGGCTGGCACTTGCAGCAGGTCGGCTGTTCGGTCTATCAAGCCGCTAGCCTCCAGCAAGCCAGAGATGTGTTTTTAAACCGTCAGCCCAACCTAGTGGTTCTCGATTCTGAACTGCCCGATGGCGATGGTATAGAGTTTTGTCGGTGGTTACAGCAACAAAGTCAAGCGTATGTGCTGATTCTTTCGGCTCGCAATACAGAAGCAGATATTGTGGCAGGTCTGCGGGCAGGTGCCGATGATTATCTGACTAAGCCGTTTGGGATGCAGGAATTTTTGGCGCGGGTGGAGGCGCTGACCCGACGCAGTCGGGCAACTGCTGTCCCAGTTTTGTTGGATTATGGTGCTCTGAAAATTGATCTGGTGCAGCGCCGCGTTCAGCTGAATCAAGAATTAATTGATTTGACCCCCCAAGAGTTTAGTCTGCTCTATGTGTTGGCTCAAGCGGGAGGTGCACCGCTCAGCCGTTCAGAACTATTGCGCAAAGCTTGGCCAGATGCGATTGATAACCATCGCACTGTCGATACGCATGTGTTATCTCTGCGTAAGAAAATTGAGGTTGACCCTCGCCAGCCCAACTTAATCCAAACGGTTCGCAATGTGGGCTATCGATTTAATGTAGAACTGGTAGAACCGATCGACCGCAATGGCTCAACCCCATCGGACAAAGGGCGATCGCCCAATCGTCCTCTATCCGGCATTGCCGAAGGCCGTTAATCCCAGTCGTCGTCAGCCTGTCGGTTGGCTTGAACCATCAGCTCTCGCAGCTTTTCCCAATTGACCTGCTGAGCGGGCAAATTTTGGATTAACGTCCCGCGCTCTAGGTAGAGGAGGCGATCGCAAAACTGGTGCGCCAGTTCTAGCTGGTGATTCACCATGACAATGGTGGTATGCTGCGCGGTTGCCAGGGTAATGAGTAGTTCCATCAGCGATTCCGCTCGGCCAGCATCTAGGGCCGAAGTCGGTTCGTCGAGCAGCAGCACCGCAGGCTGGGTCAAGATGGCGCGGGCGATCGCCACCCACTGCCGCTGCCCCACAGACAGCTGGGCTTCCGTTTTCTCTAGCCACTCTTGCGGAATCCGCAGTTGCTCCATACCGCTGATTAGACGCTGCTGAATGGCATGCTGCGACATCTCCCGCAGCTGCAACGGATAGCTTAGCGCTTGCCGTACCGTCATTCCCAGCAGCGACGACTCTTGATGAACCAAGGTAATTTGCTGTCGCAGTTTAATCGGCGGAATTTGGCGGATGTCTTGACCGTTGAGGTAAATTTGGCCGCTGCTTGGTTCCGTCAGGCGGTTGAGCAACCGCAGCAGAGACGTTTTCCCGGCTCCGGTGGGTCCCACAATGGCAAGGCGATCGCCCGGAAAAATATCAGCCGAAATGTCGTGTAACAGAGCTTGGGCGGCGATCGCACTGGTGAGGCTAACCTGCTCTAAGCGCAGTTGAGCGGCCTGATTCAAACTGCCAAACTCCCCAGCGTCAGCGCCGTCGCAATCGTCCAAGCGTCCATCAACAGCAGCAGCAGCGTTAATCCCAGCAAAATTAGGTACATCCAGGGTTGAGACAGCGGACGCACATCGCTCATATCAATCCCCGTTTTGGCCTGCACCTGCCGCACCATCCGGCCAAACCCCGCCACCCGCATCGGCAGCAGTCGAGCTTCATCTGCTTCGGTGACAATGTAATAGACGATCCCACCCTGCCCCGTGGATCGGGGCTTCAGCGCCTTGACGTCCACCCAGGGCAGCACCCAGCCCTTGCGCCAAAACAGAGATACCCAAGCCGGATAGGTGACTTGGATGCCCGTCTCATCTAGCACTACCCGTTCGCTGAGCGCGGCGTAGAGGGCGATCGCTCCCAGCAATATTCCTCCCACCAGGATCGCCGGCGATACAGCCGCATCGGTCATCTGCGCTAAAAACGGTAGCGGCAGCATCAACGCCACATAAAACAGCAGCAGCGTGATCCGAATTAGCGGCGATAGTCGAAAAACAGAAACATCTGGCACTGTTTCGGGCAAATAGTCTGGGACAGAGGTGAGGAAATCGGGTGGCGTGGGTGGAGACGTAGGCAGGTCGGAGGATTGGGGCACAGAGATCAAGAGGGGGAGAAAGAGCAGCTTCCCTTAATATAGCTATCCATGCAACAGCAGTGAATCTGGCGTAGGGGCGGTTCGCGAACCGCCCTTAGGGCAAATATTTTAGGGGCGGTTCGCGAACCGCCCTTAGGGCAAATATTTTAGGGGCGGTT
>CASBQJ010000018.1 GCA_949127705.1 Synechococcales cyanobacterium PMM_0085 | reverse complement strand
TTAAAGCCACTTTTAATTTAGATCTTGATCATCCCTACCGAGGCTAGTATGAATATACCCTTTTTACTCTGGCTCGCTAAATCATCAGGATTTTAGGTGGGATGCATTGGGTTATAGGGCTGGACGTTATGGTGTAGGGGCAACTCGAATCTGCCAATTTGAGCTGTTTTCACTCCAGTTCGTCCGCGCTGAGGTTCCATTTCCTGATTGCTCAACGGATTCTAGAGGCTAAGTGAATGATTGAAATGAAAGTCGCTGGAATTGCCCTCGAAGCAGCAACCCGTAATCCAATCGTGCTGCTGAGGGACGCTTCGGAGCGACGGCAACTTCCCATCTACATTGCTCAAGATCAGGCGAGGGCGATCGCTAATGCCCTAGAAAACCAAACCCCGCCTCGTCCCCTCACGCATGACCTAGTCGTCAATTTAATGGACGAATGGGATATGTCCGTTGAACGTGTGGTCATTCATTCTCTACAAGACAACACGTTCTACGCCATTTTGACTGTGCGCCAAGGTGAAGTCAGAAAAGAGCTGGACGCTCGCCCTAGTGATGCGATCGCCATTGCCCTGCGCACCCATAGCCCGATCTGGGTGATGGAAGAAGTGGTAGCAGATGCCTCTATCCCAGTAGACCGCGATGCTGATGAAGCAGAACGGCAGGAATTTCGTGATTTTCTCTCTAACCTGCGCCCAGAAGATTTTACGCAGCGGGGGCCGTCGAAGAGTGGAGATGGAGGAAATTAGAGGTTAGGGATCAGGGCACACCTACCACCGCCTGACTACCTAACGTCCTAAGCTATACCTGCTATGCGTTTTCGTCGTTTTGGCAAAACTGAGCTGCGGCTGTCCGTGTTCTCCCTGGGGATGATGCGCTGCTTGGCGTCGGCAGAGATAGCTCAACAGACCCTAGAGCGGGCGATCGCGTTGGGCATCAATCATATTGAAACGGCGCTGGGCTATGGCAGTAGTGAACAATATTTGGGAGCTGCTCTGCGGCGAGGCGTAGGCGTGCCGCGCGAGCAGATCCATATCACCACCAAAATTCCGCCGACGCCCGATGCGGCAACGATGGCACGGGCAATTGAGCAGTCGCTAGAGCGGTTGGAGCTAGACTATATCGACTGTTTGGCCATTCATGGGCTAAACACCTGGGAGCATCTAGCTTGGGTAGAGGCGGCAGATGGGTGCATGGCAGCAGTGCGGCAGGCGATCGCCACCGGTCGGGTGCGCCATGTGGGATTTTCAACCCATGCCCCGCTAGATATTATTTTGCGGGCGATCGCGACCGAGCAGTTTTCGTTCATCAACCTGCACTATTACTATTTCAACCCGCGCAATGCCCCTGCGATCGCCCTAGCAGCTCAGCACGATCTGGGAATTTTTATCATCTCGCCAGCCGATAAAGGCGGCCTGCTCTACACGCCATCGGCAACGCTGCAAGCCCTGTGTCATCCGCTGACGCCGTTAGAGGTGGGCTATCGGTTTCTACTCAGCGATCGCCGGATTAGCACTCTTAGCCTTGGTGCAGCCACTCCCGACGAACTCGACGCCTCCTTGGCCGTGGCTGACCAAGACGAGCCTTTGACGCAGGCAGAGGCAACGATCCTGGAACATCTAGAGCAGCAGCAGGCGGTTTTGGGAGGCGATCGCTGTAGCCAGTGCCATGCCTGTTTGCCCTGCCCCGAGGACATCAACATTCCTGAAGTGCTGCGGCTACGGAACCTAGCCGTGGCCTACGACATGACCGCTTACGGCAGCTACCGCTATGGCATGTTTGAAAAAGCGGGTCACTGGTTTCCGGGGCGCACGGGCGATCGCTGTACCGACTGTGGCGACTGCCTGCCCCGCTGCCCTGAAACGCTAGATATCCCCCAGCTGTTGCGCGATAGCCATGCTCGACTAGGAGGCACCCCTCGTCGCCGTTTATGGGACTAGTAGTCTGAGGCGTAAATCTGCCTACCGTTCGTAGTGCAGGCTTCCAGCCTGCGCGGGCAAGATGCCCGCCCTACGGTAGCCGAACTTGTGCCGTCGTCTACTAGGCAACTCAGATAGCAACTCAGATGGGGCGGCTAAACTTGGGTGAGCACTTCTCCAGATAGATTTCAGCTTTCCTGCGCTCATCTCCCAGAGGAGGATGTTACCCTAAGAAAGCATGACAGCGCTGCTAGCGTTTGATTGGGTGCAGGGCGAGATCCTGTGGCCATTCAACCGTTGACTCAGACGCTAATTTTATCTTCATGACGATCGATTCGATTATTTAACGAAGAGGTATACCGCGTGGTCGCGTCTCCCGAGAAACTGCAACAGCAAACCTTAAACGAAACGCTAGAAAGTGGCGGGCATACTCACAACTCGCATTCCCACGAGGGGGGCGATCGCGTTGCCGTTTTATTAATGGGCTATGGCGAAGTCGAGAGCTACGAGGATTTTGCCAACTATAACGAACAGGCGCTCAACCTACTGACCGCCAAGTTTGCCCCGGTTCCCCTGTGGATTTATCCCCCTTTGGCTAAATTGCTAGCCATGTTTGACCTGCACGAGTGGGATCACCAGCACGACCACTTCATCTCTCCCCACAACGCCATTTTTGAGCAACAGCGCGCTGGCATTGAGCAGCATTTGCAGGAAAAATGGGGCGAACGGGTCAAAGTGTTCAAAGCGTTCAACTTTTGCGCGCCCTTCCTACCCGAACAGGTGTTAACTCAAGTTAAAGCAGAAGGCTTCGACAAGATTCTGATTTACCCCCTGCTGGTGGTCGATTCCATCTTTACTAGCGGCATTGCCGTCGAACAGGTCAACAAAGCTCTTACCCTACTCAGCGATAGCAGTCAGCACTGGGTTCAAGGGCAGCGCTATATTCCATCCTTCTACAGCGAGCCAGAGTACATCAACCTGATGGCGCAAATGGTAGAAGAAAAAATCCGTCAGGATCTAGCCGTGGCGCACTTGCCGTCGCAAACCGCCATTGTGCTGATGAATCACGGGTGCCCCCACAAGGCGAAAGGCTTTACCTCCGGCATTGATGAAAGCCAATCTTTGTATGAACGGGTGCGCGAAAAGCTGATCCATCGGTATCCCTTGATTTCTGTTGGCTGGTTGAACCACCAAACGCCGCTGATCGATTGGACTCAGCCCAATGCTGATCTAGCCGCCAAAAACCTGATCGACTTGGGGGCGACAGCGCTGGTCTTTATGCCAATTGGCTTTGCCACCGAGAACCACGAAACCCTGCTAGATGTAGACCATATCATCCACGGTCTGCGCCGCAAGCATCCTGAAGTCACCTATGTGCAGATGCCCTGCGTCAACGATCGCCCCGAGTTCCTCAAAATGGCAGCCACCTGGGCTGATCCCCAAATTGCGGCGCTGTTCGAGGAACAAGCCCTCGCGGTGAACCCTCAACTGGCAGTGGAACAGGCCAAAGCCCATACCCACGACCATCACCACGGACACGATGGCCACAGCCACGACGATGATCACCATCACCATTAAGCAGTCAGCAGCGCACCATTAGACTTGAGTGCGCCAAGTCTACCTGAACGTAGGGGCGGTTCGCGAACCGCCCCTACGTTTGTTTTTGCTAATTTGTTCGTGCGGTTTAGCTTTTGAGCATGCCGTCTTCGAGATACAGCACTCGGTCGGCAATATCGACGATGCGGGGATCGTGGGTCACAATCAAAACGGTACGTCCGCCTTCTTTTGCTAGCTTGACTAGCAGTTCAATC
>CASBQJ010000017.1 GCA_949127705.1 Synechococcales cyanobacterium PMM_0085 | reverse complement strand
TGGCAGGTGAGGTGGCGATCGCCAAACATTTGCTGCACGGTGGCTACATGCTCTGGCCGCACACTCAACAGAAACCCGTAGCTGGGGAAACTGACGAGCCATTTTGCCAATGGCAGATCGGCGGGTCGGGGCACCGCATCCAAGTCGAGGACAGCGCCACAGCCCGACGTTTCTAATAGCATCAGCAGCGTGCCGATGAGACCGCCCATGCTGACGTCTTTGCCGGTATCGCACAGCCCGCGTTCGGCCAGAGTGGGCAGCAGCTCTAGATCCTGCCGCAGTTGGGCGGGATCAGCATCGGTAGCGGCGTTCCAGAAGGGGTACGTGGGGTGAGGTGTGCCGCGTAGGTCAATGGCAAGTAGGAGGCGATCGCCTGCTTGTGCGGTGAAGCTAGAAATCAGTTGGTCAGCCCGTCCCAAAATGGCGACGGAGAGCGCGGTATAGGAACTGTGGCAGTTGGTGTGACCACCTACAATTGGAATCCCATAGGTGGTCGCTGCCGCCTGCATCCCTGCAAACAGCGCTTGGCTTTGCTCCAGCGATTCACTCCAGAGCGTATCGACTACGGCGATTGGGCGACCGCCCATGGCATAGATGTCGCTGACATTGACCATGACCGCACACCATCCGGCAAACCACGGCTCCTGTTCCACCAAAAACGGCATCATGCCCTCAGCCGCAAACAGCAGGTAGCCTTCCCCATCGGCGATCGCAGCACAGTCATCGCCCAGCCGTGTCTCTGGGAGATTTGCGTCCCCTGGCTCCGTCAAATCTTGACCCTCTGAGCCGATAGCAGTTCGATAAAACTGTGACACGGCCTGAATATCTTGCTTATGCAAAATACCCAGGGATTGTTTCAATTGGTTTGCTAACTCTGCCAACATTCAACTTACCACTTTGGATGTGTTCAACAACACTGGCCAGGAAAGCGTCGCTTTCCTGGCCAACTGTGTACCTGCCTTGACTGTCCGTTCCCGGTTAGCGGTTAGGCGTTAGAGGGTTCAGGCTCAGAGACGAGTGGAGCTTCGGGTGCGGTTTCGGGCGCTGTGGGTGCGGGTGCTTCAGGTGCGGCGATCGCCTCCACTGCGGGCATCTCTGCTTCTGGGGCGGCGGGAGGTGCAGCAACTTCAGCCGCAACCTCGGGTGCGGGTGCTGGCTCGGGTGCTGGCTCAGGTGCTGGCTCGCGGGCTTCCGGCACCTCTGCCACAGGTTCTTCTGCCACAGGTGTCTCTAGAATCGCATCCGGGGCTGTTTCTGGCTCCGGGGCTGGAGTAGCCGCAACGGGTTCTGGTTCTGCTACTGGAGTGGGAGCAGGTGTTTCAGTCGCTGCCTCAGGTACTTCAGCGACTTCAGCCACTTCGACCACTTCAGCCACTTCAGGCGCAGGATCTGGCGTGTCCGCTTCTGTAGCGGCTTCAATCACTTCTTCAACCACCTCTTCGGGCGGCAGTTCTTCTTCGACGGGTTTGGGCTTGGTGGGTTTGGGACCACGCATCAGCGCCATGCTGGCAGGCGTGGCAGCAGGACGGTCATCGCGATCGCCCTTCCCTTTGCGCCGCTGGCGATCGCCACCGCCGCGTTCACTGCGCTCACCCCGGTCGCCTTTATCGTTCCGACTGCCTCTGTCGCCCCTTGTAGGCCGATCTTCTCCATCTCCCTCTTGCACCGACTCCACCCGTTCTCCCTTCTTGACAGGGCGGGGTTTGTTGCTCTCCACAGCGGAGGGTGCTTCGTAACCGCTCTCAACAGCGATCGCTTCAGCGGGTGCTGGGCGCTCGGATGTGGCGCTCGCTTCAGCCTGGGCTGGGCGCTCGGATTTCTTAATCGGACGTTCTACCATGATCTGCCACTGCGTTATCTTGTCTAATCCTAGCAGCGAACCTCGACCCTCTTTCGAGAGATTGCGGCAATCGGTTGAGTCTAGCACTATGCGTTGTCGCCGGATCTGACAAATTATGTTAGCCCTGTTGCGCCATTTCCATAAACGTTGTGTGCGCACTTTGAGTGGCTTCTAGCGTTAAGGGGCGGCGTTGCACATAGTGGCCATCGGGTTGCAGGTCCCAGGCATAGCGGTTATCGGCCAGTAGGGTGCCCAGAATCTCTTGCAAATCTTTGGCTAGACTTGGATCTTCGACCGGAGCCATCACCTCAACGCGACGATCTAGATTGCGCGGTAACCAGTCGGCGCTGCCAATGAACACCTCTTCGTCACCTCGGTTATGCACATAGAGGATGCGGGAGTGTTCTAAAAATCGCCCGATGATGCTAATAACGCGAATATTGTGGCTAATGCCAGCAATCCCTGGACGCAAACAGCAAATACCGCGAATAATCAAATCAATTTTTACGCCCGCTTGGGAGGCTTCGTATAGCGCCGAAATGATGGCCGGATCGACCAACGCGTTTAGCTTCGCGACGATGCGGGCATGGCAACCATTTTTGCAATGCTGGATTTCGCGCCGAATTAAGCCAATGATGCGATCGCGCAAATTAACAGGTGCCACCATCAGCTTGCGATAGGCTTGCTGCCTGGAGTAGCCCGTTAAGTAATTGAATAGATCGGTCAAGTCTGCGCCTAACTCTTCTTTGCAGCTAAACAACCCCAGATCGGTATAGGTTCGTGCCGTTTTGGGATTGTAGTTGCCGGTGCCAATGTGAACATAGCGGCGGATTCGATTTGGCTCTCGGCGCACCACCAACACGAGCTTGGTATGGGTTTTTAGCCCCACCAAGCCATACACCACATGCACGCCGACTTTCTCTAACTGGCGCGCCCAGTGAATATTATTTTCTTCATCAAATCGAGCCTTTAACTCTACCAAAACGCCCACTTGCTTGCCGTTTTCGGCAGCGGCAATCAGCGCATCCACAATGGGCGAATCGCCAGATGTGCGATACAGCGTCATTTTAATCGCTAGCACCTCTGGGTCGTGCGCTGCTTGGACAATAAACCGATGCACAGATGACGAAAAAGCCTGATAGGGATGGTGAACCAGCAGATCTTGCTTGCGCAGCAGGGCAAAAAAGTCGGCATCTGGTTCCATGGCCTGTTCGCCACTGGTCTCAGCGACGCGGCGTAAACGGGGATGCACAACTGGAATCCACGGCGGATCTTTTAGCTCGGGCAGGGGCAAGTCCATTAATGCCATCAAGTCGCTCTGGCACAGCAGCCCAGTTACCGCATAGACATCATTGTGGCTGAGGTCCATTTCTGCCATCAGCGTTTCACACATCGCGGCGGGCATTGATGCATGCACTTCCATCCGCACCACAGCTCCACCAAACCGCCGCTTGCGCAATTCCTGTTCGATCGCTTGCAGCAGGTCAGCGGCTTCGTCTGCTTCTACATCTAAATCGGCATCGCGGGTGACGCGAAATAGATGGTAGGACTGAATATCCATGCCGGGGAAGAGTGCTTCCAGATTGTGGGCAATCACCTGTTCTACGGGTACCCCCGCCCACACCACGGCCTGTTTGCGCACCCGAGGATGGAGTTCGGCGGGCAGCGGCACAAAGCGGGGCAGCGTGTTGGGCACCTTGACGCGAGCAAACCGAGCTGCGGTTGCCTCGGTTTCTTTGACCACCACCGCTAAATTGAGGCTGAGGTTAGAAATATGGGGAAAGGGGTGACCCGGATCGACCGCTAGAGGGGTGAGTACCGGGAAGATATGGTCTTCAAAATAGCGATGTAGATACCCTCGCTGGCGTGGGTTGAGGCTGGCATAGTCCAAAACATGCACCCCGTTGGCCATCAGCTGCGGGCGCAAGACATCTTGGGTGTGTCGATGCTGGCGCGTGATCGCGGGCGCTAGATGCTGCCGAATGGCGGTTAGGTGTTCTTGGGGAGTGCGACCATCGGCCGATCGCCGACTCACCCCAGCCTCTATCTGTTGCTTTAGCCCCGCCACTCGTACCATAAAGTACTCATCTAGGTTGCTGCTAAAAATCGCCATGAACTTAAGGCGCTCTAACAGAGGTGTCCGAGCATCCATCGCTTCATGTAAGACGCGGTCGTTAAACTCTAGCCAACTTAATTCTCGGCTGAAGTAATACTGTGGGTCGGTCAAGACAATTTCGGTGGTTGAATCGTTAATCCTGGGCATGGTGACCGGACAAAGTGACTAGTAAGAGAGGGCGATCGCTAAATGAAGCCTTATATTATTGCCCAAAAATCGTCAAAACACTGTATCCTCACGACCTATCCACCATTCTCCCAACTGCATTAAATCCTGATGCACATCCGCTAGCGCTTCGACGTACTCATCTGGCGTTAGCTCTGCCCGTTGTTCCTGTAGCTTTTTCAGTCGCAGCTGGACTAGCAGCCAAGGGTAGTGCAGGGTGTCCGTGGCGGTCATATAGCGAGCTAGGTCACCACTAGTTAGGTCATCATTATCAATCTTGTCCATGGGTGTCCATAGGATTGCTAGGTTGGTCTATCTATTTAAAGGTAATTCCGTTTGAACAGCAGACTTGAACAGCAGAGGGGTGAGACGCAGAACGCCCCACCCCTCCGGTTAAGTTAGATTGTGACTCTGTGCTAAACCGCTGCCGTCATGACTAAGCTGCTGCCAAATTGTGGGCGACAAAGTCCCAGTTCACCAATTTATCGAGGTAGTTGGCGATGTAGCCAGGGCGAGCATTGCGGAAGTCGATGTAGTAAGCATGTTCCCACACGTCTAAGGTCAGCAATGCCTTCTGGCCATGAGCCAAGGGGTTCTCGGCGTTAGGGGTTTTGGTGATTTTCAGCGTGCCGTTGTCGTCAATCAGCCAAGTCCAGCCGCTGCCAAATTGGGTGGCAGCAGCGGTGCTAAATTCCTTCTTAAAGTTGTCATAGCTGCCAAAAGCTGCATCGATCTTGGCTGCTAGGTCACCTGTGGGAGCGCCGCCACCACCTGGTTTGAGGCTGTTCCAAAAGAAGGTATGGTTCCAGACTTGAGCGGCATTGTTGAAGATGCCTGCTTTTGCTGAATCTTTGAAGGAAATGGTGATGATTTCCTCCAGTGACTTGTCTGCTAGGGCAGCGTCGTCTTTGATTAAGTTGTTGAGGTTGTCAACGTAAGCCTTGTGGTGCTTGCCGTAGTGATACTCAAACGTCTCTGCTTTCATGCCGTAGGATTCAAGTGCATCTGTGGCAAAGGGCAGGGGGGGTTGTTCGATCGGCATGGACTTTGTTCCTCTCAATTGCATCACATCAAATCTATCGAAGTCTATGGGAGACCGTAGCTCTAGCGCATCTGTCCTACGTCGGATTGCAATGCTATTAATGCTATTACAGTTGGATTGCGCAGCAGCTTTACAGTTGGATTGCGCCGCCATCCGCCGCCATCAATACCGGATCGCAACGCAGGGCATAGCGGCTGAGTCTACAGCGATTCCATACAGCCATAACTAAATTTTATATCAAAAATACAGCGCAGGGTGTCTTGTGGCGTACGTTGGCTCGAAAGTTGGGCGGCTCTCATCCCTAACCCCTACCTATCCGGGCTATCATAGCGATTGTTGTAACAGCTACCAGCATGGGCAGACAGCGTTCTCTTTTGGCTTTGATTTTTGTACTGGCGATCGCTGCCATTGTGGTATTGGTGCAGGTGCCAATGCGGCAAGGGTTAGATTTGCAGGGCGGCTCTCAACTGACGCTTCAAGTGAAGACTACGCCAGCGGTGCCTGAGATTACTCCTGAAAAGTTGGAGGCCGTGCGCGCTGTGGTTGAGCGCCGGATCAATGGGTTGGGGGTATCAGAGTCGGTGGTGCAAACGGCAGGGGAGGATCAGCTCTTGGTGCAACTGCCCGGGGTGAGCGACCCGGCTCAGGCCGAGCGGGTGCTAGGTGGCACGGCTCAGCTAGATTTTCGCGAGCAGCGTGCGGGCAGCGAAGGGCAAATTCGAGCAGAGTATGACGTGCTGCAAGGCTTACAGGTGCAGCAGGCCAACCTGAAGGATGGTGGCGATGAACAGGCGATCGCCGCCAATCAGGACGCGATCGAGCGCAGTAATGAGGCGATCGCGGCATTATTCGACAAAAGCGGCCTCACCGGCGACATGTTGAAAAGCGCCTATGCCTCTCCGCTCAGCGGCAGCAACGCCTGGGAAGTCGGCTTAGAATTCAACGAGGAAGGCGGCAACAAATTTACTACCCTGACCAAAAATGTAGCCGGAACGGGACGCAGCCTAGGCATTTTTCTAGACAATGAATTGCTGAGTGCCCCCAGTGTCGATGTCAAATATGCCGAGACAGGCATTTCGGGCGGGCGCGCTAGCATTTCAGGCGGGTTTGATGCCCAGCGGGCTGGGGAACTATCGCTCCAGCTCCGCAGTGGTGCCCTGCCAGTTCCGGTAGAAATTGTTGAAAATCGCACCGTAGGTGCCACCTTAGGGCGTGATAGCGTTCAGCGCAGTATTTATGCGGGTGTCGCTGGGCTATCGCTGGTGCTAGTGTTCATGGTTTGGTACTATCGCCTCCCCGGTCTCATCGCCGATATTTCTCTGCTGATTTATTCACTGTTAACCCTGGCCGTATTTAACCTACTGGGAGTGACATTAACCCTGCCAGGAATTGCCGGATTCATCCTTAGCATTGGCATGGCCGTGGATGCCAACGTGCTGATTTTTGAGCGCACCCGAGAAGAACTCCAGGCGGGCAAAACGCTTTACCGCTCCGTTGAATCTGGATTTTATCGAGCCTTTTCTAGCATCTTCGACAGCAACGTCACCACGCTGATTGCCTGTGGAGCCTTGTTTTGGTTAGGAGCAGGTCTAGTCAAAGGGTTTGCCCTGACGCTGGCCTTGGGAGTGGTCGTCAGTATGTTCACAGCGCTCACCTGTAGCCGCACCCTCCTATTGGTGGCGCTTGGGTTCCCGGCTCTACGCAAGCCCAAGTACTTTTGTCCTAACCTGCCTGCGTCAATTCCGACCAGAACCGCCACTCCCTAACCTCAACTAGGCGTGAGGCGCGCGCGTCGTTCTTTTTCTCTGCTGCTGTAAAGGCGATCTCATGAAACTGCAAGTTATTAAACAACGCAACATTTGGTGGGCAATTTCTACCGTAATTATTTTGGCGGGAGTTGTCGGCATGTTGATTTCGTTGAACCAATATCAGACCCCGCTGCGACCCAGCCTAGACTTTGTGGGAGGTACCCGGCTCCAGCTAGAGCTGGCCTGCGTTCGAGAAAACACCTGCACTGGCCCAATTGATCCGGCCGTGGTTCGCGATGTTCTCACCGAACAGGGGTTAGGCGGCAGCAGCATTCAGGTAGCAGGTACCAATCAACAGGCTTTATCTATTCGTACCACCACGTTGGAGGTAGAGCCGCGCACTAAGCTGGTGCAGGCATTGTCTGACAAGATTGGAGCCTTTAATCCAGACGCCACCCAAATCGACACCGTTGGCCCCACGATTGGGCGGCAGCTGTTTACGTCGGGTTTGCTGGCGCTGCTGGTGTCATTTGCTGGCATCATGGGCTACTTAAGTTTACGGTTTCAGTTTGACTATGCCGTATTTGCGATTGTGGCGCTGCTGCACGATGTGCTGATCACTGTTGGGGTTTTTGCCATTCTGGGGCTGGTGCTGGGGGTAGAGGTCGATAGTTTGTTTATTGTGGCACTGCTGACGATTGTTGGGTTTTCAGTCAACGACACGGTGGTAATTTATGACCGCGTCCGTGAAACTGTTGCCGCCAACCCTCATCGCCACATCAACGATATTGTGGAGGAAGCGGTCAACCAAACGCTCACCCGTTCGATCAACACTACGCTGACCGTGCTGCTGACGCTAACTTCCCTATTCATATTTGGTGGCGAAACGCTAAAATACTTTGCCTTGGCCTTAATTATTGGCTTTACCATGGGCGCATATTCCAGCATTTTTATCGCCAGCACGCTGCTAGCCCTGTGGCGGGAGAAGACAGGTCGGGCGATCGCCGTTCCTGAACCTGCCGATGCCATGATCTTAGATGTGGCCATTAGCCCAGAAGATGCGTAATTGCGGCTGCTCCTTGGCTGTCTTTTTACAGCACGATCGAAACGGCATGATCACATGATCGACTTAAACGATTCGCTCTTTCCCCCAATCGACCCAGAACCGGAGTTTAGAGCAGGCGATCGCACCTGCCAACGCCAGCTTCAGCGGCTGTATCAAGTAGCGGTCTACAGCCGCTGGTTCTTAGTTGGCCTGCTGTGGATTAGTCTGGCACCTTGGAGCCTGTGGTCACTGCGGTCAGAATTTGCACTGTGGCGAGATTATTTTACCTGGACTGCGGTGCGCTATGGTTTGGCGTTTAACCTGGTGCCTGCCGTGGGTCTGACGCTGTGCATCGCGCTAACGGTTTCTACCTTGATCTGGCAAAGTCGCACTATTTTGTTTGGACTGCCAAAACGCCAGCGCAAACAGCTCAAGCAACGCCTGCTTAACATCCGTCAGCAGGGTGAGAGCCACCCGCTATGGCTATGGGTCTGCGGTGAGCGGGCTTAGCCCATTAAAATTACCCGATCAATGACGTGAATGATACCGTTGTCGGCTTCAATGTCAGCCGCCACTACGGTGGCATTTTTTACTTCAAAATTGGGGGCAGTAGGAATCGGAATGGGTGAGCCTTCAATTGAGGTGACCACGCCCAGTTTTACTAGTTCATCTTTGGTGTACTTGCCCGATACTACGTGGAATGTCAGAATTCGAGTTAGCTGAGGAATATTTTGCACTAAGGTGTGAATGGTGCCGGGGGGCAATTTGGCAAACGCCTCATCGGTAGGCGCAAATACGGTAAAGGGTCCAGGACTTTTCAAGGTTTCGACCAAACCTGCCGCCTTAACTGCCGTCACCAGGGTTTCAAAGGAACCAGCACTCACTGCAATATCAACAATGTCAGGCATGAATTTTACCAAAAAATGAGAACGACTTTGTCAAGTCTGGCAATAGAAGTTGTGTTTAAGCGCTAGGGGCGAACGGCCGTTCGCCCCTACAGAAGCATGGCGGAGTGATTTAAATCTCATTCCTAAGCAAAGGCTGACCCCTTGCGCATATGACGGATTTTGCGCTAGTAGTCTGAGTCGTAAATCTGCCTACCGTTCGTAGTGCAGGCTTCCAGCCTGCGCGGGCAAGATGCCCGCCCTACGGTAGCTAAACTTGCGCCGTCTTCTACCAACTTGCTGCCTTTCAACAGTGTACCTGCCTGTCGAATTCATTTAGGGCTAGCGATCGCTTCCGTTACCCTTAAAAAACTAATGGTTGATCAAGGCAACCGTTATGCTTGCATCCGTCCTTCTGCCCCTGCCTCCTATGACCCAGCGCTACGATTTTCGCGATCGCTTCCTCCGGCTATCTCTGGTCAATATGTGCTCCAACCTGCTGGTGCCGCTAGCGGGGCTAATTGATGTGGCGTTTTTGGGGCATTTGGCAGACATTCGCCACCTAGCGGGTGTGGCATTGGCAACGGTTTTGTTTGACTACATCTACTGGACATTTGGCTTTTTGCGGATGGGCACGACGGGGACTACTGCCCAAGCCGTGGGGCGAGGTGATGTGGCCACTGTGCGGCTCACACTTTTGCGGAATGGGGCGATCGCGCTTGGGGTAGGCGGGCTGATTGTGCTTTTACAGGTGCCGCTGCGGGAGGTGGGGTTTGCGTTGCTCAGTGCGGCTCCTGAAGTCAAGCTGGCGGGGCAGGCATACTATGACGCGCTGATTTGGGGGGCCCCGGCGGTGCTGTTAAACCTGGTGTTGCTGGGCTGGTTTTTGGGTCAAGAGCAAGGAACGCGGGTGCTGGTGCTGTCGCTGGTGAGCAACGTCGTCAACGTTTGCCTTAACTACGTATTCATTGTGCAGTGGGGGTGGGC
>CASBQJ010000016.1 GCA_949127705.1 Synechococcales cyanobacterium PMM_0085 | reverse complement strand
CTGGATCAGCCGCCTGCACCTTACGAACGGCGATCGCCCCCGAAATCAAGCACATTGCCACCGTGGCAATCAAGATTTCGAGTGCTCGCCCCAGCGTCATATGCATCAGCAGACCCGTTGCGTTTGTAGTGGCGTCGTAGAGCACCAGCGCAATTAAATACCCCGGCACAAAGCCCAACATTGCCAAAATCAACGATTGTTGCATCACTACCCCCAGCAGGTAGCGGTTAGAGTAGCCGATCGCCTTGAGTGTGGCATATTCTATCCAGTGCTCTGACACGTCGGTGTAGAGAATTTGATACACCAAAATAATTCCTACGACAAAGCTCATGGTAGTGAGTAGCGTAAAAATAAACCCAATACTGGTGTTTTTGCGCCAATAGTTCAGCTCCATGGCGACAAACTCTGGCTTAGTTAAAATCGAAATATCGTTGGGTAGGCGCTGTCGCAGCGCTGCGGCGATCGCATTGGCATCTGCACCGGGCGCAAGCTTGAGCAGCCCCACATCGACGGTGTTGAGGTCGCGCTCGGTTTCGTCAGGGCCGAGGTCAGAAAAGTAGCGCAAAAAGTTTTGGTCGCTCATAATCACGTTGCCGTTGGCCGAGGCAAAGTCTGTTCCCATGCTGTACGTGCCAATCACCTGGATCTGCTGCTCGGCCATTTCTGTGACAATGCCCGCTGATCGAGATCCCACTTCAGCCCGCGATTTTTCGTCTACAATCGCCGTCCACGGCAGTTTCAATCCCTCCTGCTTCGCCAACACTTCAGGAATATTTAGCACCGGGTCATTTGGGTTAAATGCCAACACCCGCAATGGCCGCACCGCTTTGGTATCAGGGTTTTTCCAATATGCGCCATCTCGCGTATAGAGCGGATATGCCGCTTCCACCCCCTCAAATGCTTGCGCCTGATAGAGCCGTCGCCGCGCAAATTGTTCGGGAATAAACATCGTATATTTCAGCCGATTTACCACAATGATGTCGCCATTTAACACCTTCAATAGCTGCACTTGGCTGTCATATAGGGCATTTTCAAACCCCTTAAACATAAACATCAACAGCACCGCAAACGACACTCCAGCGATCGCCGTCAATAGCCGTCGGCGCTCGTACGTTAAGTTAAACCAGGCCAGGGGGGTACGCATGGGCAGGACACATGGGAAAACAGGATATGGGGTTAGCGGTTGTGTTACAACCGCTAACCCCACCATGAGCTAAAACACGTCTGCTGGGTCGGCTTTGGTGACTTTTTGCACCGAGGCCAGTCCTGAAAGCGAGCACATCAAAACAGTGAGGGTGAGGACGAAGAGGGCGCGGCCTAGGTTCATGGCGACAGGGAGGCCACCGCTGGTGGCGCGAACTGTGAGTTCATAGAGCATGACAGAAACAATGAAACCGGGAATGTAGCCGAGTACAGCTAGAATAATGGCCTCTTGCAGCACGGTGTTAAATAGGAAGCTGCTGCGGTAGCCCATGGCTTTAAGGGTGGCATATTGTTTGAGGTGTTCGGAGATGTCGGTGTAGAGAATTTGGTAAACGATGACAACGCCAACGATGCAGGAAACGGCAACCCCCATGCCAAAGATGAAGCCCGTTGAGGTGGCGTTAATCCAGTAGTCGCGATCGCGGGCTGTAAGTTGCTCGCTGGTCATGACCAATACATCCGGTGGTAGGGCGCGACGCATCGCTGCTACGACCGAGAGTGGATCAACGCCATCGTTAAGTTTAATCAGCCCTAGGTTGATTTGGTTTAGCGGAAACGGGTCAAAATAGCGACGAAAGTTTTGATCGCTCATGAGCAGTGAGCCATCGGCTGCGAAGCCACCCCCTAGGGTATATTGACCGCCGACAATCGCTTTTCTACCATCGGCTTCGGTAGTGGTGCCGGTCGCTTGGGGGCCAAATTCTGGTCGCGATAGCCGATCGATCAAGACGGTATCGACTCGACGCAGCGCAGCTTGAACGTCAGGCTTTTGCAGGTCGGGCAGCAGAAATACTGGGTCATTGGGGTTGAAGCCATAGACAAACATGGCTCGGCTTTGACGGGTTTCCACGTTGCGCCATTGCAAATAACCCACATAAAAGGGCATCACGCGTTTGACGCCATCAATCCCACTGGCTTGATATAACCGCTCAATGGGAAACGCCTTGGTGGTGGTAATTTCTAGGGCTTGTGGAGAAATCAGATAAATTTCGGCGTCAATGTTGCTATAGGTAATGGCCGCAGTATCGGACAGTGAACCTAAAAAACCTAGGTTCATGAACACTAAAATCACGGCAAAGGCAACTCCGGCGATCGCCACCAGCAACCGGGTTTTTTCATGCGTTAAGTTCAGCCAAGCCAACGAGGTGCGCATAGTTTTGAGAAGACATTGATAGTCAGTTTTTTAGATTAACTATGGCCGAAATTTTTACGTCAATTTTTCACGTCAATTTTCACGTCTACCTGCAAGTTTGTTAGTGCCTCAACGGGTTTGCTATCGTCTAGACGAACTTTAACTTCTACGACGCGCGCATCGGCGTTAGCCGCAGGGTCATCGTCGAGCACGTCGTTTTTGAACACTTGCCAACCGATTTCTGCTACCTTGCCAGTTAAGGTCGTCGCGAATGCGCCATTGCGGCTCATGATCGTAGCCGATTGCCCGATTTTGACTAACCCCACGTCGGTTTCATACACTTCGGCCACCACATACATTTCACTGGTATCACCCAGGTCTAAAATGCTGCCCTCTTGTCCCAGCGCTTCGCCAGAACGCGCCAAGATTCGCAGCACGCGCCCGTTGCTGGGAGAGCGGATAATAGTGCGCTCTAGTTGGGCTGCGGCCAAGTTAAGATTTTGCCGAGCCGATTCGACGGCAATTTGGATTTGCGATAGGGGCAGGTTGGCTCGCTGAGTTTGCAGGGTGGCCTGGGCACTGCGAATGTCGGTCTGCAAAGCGGTTTCTAGCCGGACTAGGGTAGCCTTAGCGTTGTTGAGTTTTTCTTGTGCCTGACGGACGGTACTTTGCTGCTGGTCAAAGGTTTGTTGGGCGATCGCCCCATCTTGAGCCAGAGCGCGAAAGCGTTCTAGATCCTGCGTTTCGACCGCCACTTCTGCCTCTAATTCGCGAATAGTAGCCCGCTGAGCTTCCATTTCAAAGGCACCAGGTTGACGCACTTTTTCGACGTCAGTAGCGGCCTGTTGAATTTGAGTTTGCCCATAGGTAGTGGCCGCTTTCATCTGCTGTTCGGCCTCTGCCAGTTGGCTAGCCGCCACGTCGCGCTGTGCCTTTTGCTCGTCGTAGTTTTCTAGGTAGGCTAGCACTTGCCCCGTTTGGACGCGATCGCCCTCTTTGATCTCTAGCCGTTTGATCCGCTCACCCGTTGGGCCACCCACGCGAATCACCTCTCCCTTCGGCTCCAATCGCCCTAAGGCCACTACATCCACGCGCTGGGGCAGCGGTGTAGCTGTTTCAGGG
>CASBQJ010000015.1 GCA_949127705.1 Synechococcales cyanobacterium PMM_0085 | reverse complement strand
GCAGCGATGGTTGCCGCATATTTACTCGCTTCATAGTCGCTTGTTTCAAACTTCCATGGATCTAGATCCTGTTGATAGAGTTGTTCAAAAAACGCCGATGGAATTGATCCTAAATCTGATGAACTCATGTGATGTCCTCTAAGTAAACTTCCCAAGGATGAGAAAAGTTAGCTAGCATGGCAGCCGTTAATTGAAACCCGTGGGGATCATCATCAATCAAGTCAGTAGTTTGAGAGCGATAGGCCGCGATCGCCGCTTGCTTTAACTGAACCACTGAATCAATATCCAATCGCCATGCCGATACCCGCTCGTGGTCAGTACCATGACGGCGCTGCTGCGGATCCCAATCCCAAATTGGGTATTCCACCAGCCGTGCCGATAACGAAAGCCGTTGCACAGCCGCGTGGACTAACTGCCAAGTCGCACGATGATCAAGATGTGGATCTGACCGCCAGGGCAAAAAGATTAGCGTTGGCTGCCCAGTCTTTAAGGTATTGCAGCACGAATCCACCGCCGCAGAGAACTCAGCAGAGTCAGACGAGTCAGATGAGTCAGACGGCATCACCGGAACCGAGCCATCTGCTAGCCCCAAAAACTCAATATCTGCCGCAGCAACCCCTAGTAACGCCATGGCCGATCGCGTCTCCGACTCCCGCAGGGCGCGCAGTTTAGCAGCGGGATAGTGACGAGAATTAGGATGTGACTGAGTGCCGTCACTGACGACTAATATTCGCACCCTACAGCCCCGTGCACACAGTAACGCGATCGCCCCCCCACAGCCCAGCGTTTCATCATCAGGGTGAGGCGCTATCACCAACACGGAGTCTGCTGCAATCTGCTGAATTGAACGTAGCGGCAACGCCTGTGGATCGACTAGAGGAGATACGTTAGCATTCTGCATCTTGTTCTGCATCGTGTCCTGCATCATAGTTAGACCAAAGCGCATGAGCGGCATCCGATTGAGCCAGCGCATATTGACCGACTGTGGCGATCGCAGCATCAAACATTGGCTGTCGTAGATATAGAGTTAAATCTCGAATGATCCGCTCCATCGGATGAGGCGGCAATAAGCCACGGGTGCCAACCGAGCGTTCACACAATTGGATCACATCAATACAAATCTGTTCGATCGCCGTTCGTACCATGTTGGCATAGGCAACTAACTGGGCAGAATCGGCGTTGGCGACTAACGGGTCACCCCCAAATATCGGAGCATGCTGGGCAATCAGGTCGGCTGCACCTTTCAACCACAGATGGCCACTTTCAATGGCGATCGCCATCTGCCCCAGTCGGGCTTGTTGATAGGGGTCGCAAAGCCGATTCAGCAGCTGCAAATACTGGCGCGTGGCGTCAAATAATGCCTCGGCTCCACCTAGCTGCACAGCGGCAAACCGCACCACTCCAGCCGTTAACCAAGGCTGCCGTTCATAATCGCCTGGGTCGCCAATTAGCGCCTGTTGATCTACCTCTACATCGCTAAAATCTACCTTATAACTCGCTGTAGCTTTCATTCCAGACGGCTGCCACCAGCTTTGGTCAACCACAGGGCTGACTCTGTCCATCGGGACAATACACATTTGCCACCGACCATCAGCCAATCGGCCATTCACAAAGGGGCGGTCTACATACCCCGAACCCGAACAAAAGGTTTTAGCGCCGCTGAGCCGATAGCGGCCTTCCCCCAACGGGGCAATGGTTACACCATCAGCCGCTTCCGCATTCCACACCCCAAATACCCGATGGCGATCGCGGGCATCACTGGCATACACCCTAATTTGCTCAGCGTTACCAAACGTCTGAATCAGCTGCAACGCATTCACATGCCCTTCATACACCCGCCCTACCGCCAAATTCCCTCGGCCCAAGTGCTTCAGCACTAACAGCGTGGCATACATACTACCCGCATCTATCCCAAACCCCAGCCCACCCAATTCAGCCTGGAGGGGAAGGGCCAATAAGCCCGCCTCAGCAATCAGTTGAAACTCGCTCACTGGAAATGCTCCAAGCTGATCAACCGCTGAAGCATTGGCAGCACAAACGTCAGCTACACGAATTGCCTGCTCTAACGCATCCGCACTTGACGCAGGACAACACAGGTTAAGGCGGTGAGAAGAAAGTTGAGCAGTAATCATGGTCTCCTGGCGCTGGCAGCGACGGTGTGCAACTTACTTTGAGCTGCACCATTGTGCAAATTGCTTTGAGCTATACCATTTGAATCATGAAGGAAATCAATAGTCGGTGTCTTCTATCTTCTGATGGAGTTTGATAGCAACCTTTTTTGCAATGCATGACTGGTTCAACAGAATTCTTTCCCCGTAAGGGAACGGTTAAGGACGTCGGGGCGATCGCATTCATCCAGCGGTAGGGGCAAAGCATTTGGATCAGCATTCATTAACAGTGACCCACATCTACATCCAAATGCTTTGCCCTCTCCGGGTTACCCGGTAGAAGCCGAAGACCTCGGAGGTTTTTCAAACCTCCGAGGTCTGGTACTTTGAACTGCCACCCTACCCAATCACGCGGATCGATCGCACCAAAATCCGCATAATTTCATGGGGATTGAGCGAGACAATCAGCTGCGATTCGGGGAGGGGAATTATGGGACTCCAGAAGCTTACTTCGGCATAGCGCAAATTATGCAAGCGGTGGATGGTGTGTTGCACGACTTCTGGGGTGCCAATGAGG
>CASBQJ010000014.1 GCA_949127705.1 Synechococcales cyanobacterium PMM_0085 | reverse complement strand
GTAGTAAGAGTCTAGCCTTAGCCAAAGCTTGAATCCTTACCGTTGGGTGACAGAAGTCGGAGTTCTTGTAGGGCTTCGACCGTTTGGCGATCGCCCAAAACGTCCCTCAAAACTTATCCATTCCCCAGGTGCTATATTCTTCTATTGCAAGTAGTACATTGGGTAATATGCTACAGATGATAAACCATGCCTAGAGAAGACCTTGATGCGTCTGAGATAGCAACCTCGGATCAGAACCGCCCTAGCTCTCGCCAGCAGAGGAAGCCTTTGAGCGCTGAGGACAAGAGCCGATTCGGGAAATACGCTGCAACGATTGACTCGCTAAAAATTACGGATATTCAGCGCGAATTTTTGATCAACCGCTGGTTTGACCAATTGGACTGGATGAGCAACGAAGCGGCTAAAAACCGTAAGTGGTATGAGGTGCTGCGTTCCATTGTAATTATTGGCAGTGCGTTAGTCCCGGCACTGGTTACCGTTGGCAGTTTGGCACCCACCTTTGCTAACTTTAATGCTCAAAAAATATCGTTTGAGCGCTCTAGCAATCCTCCGGCTCTACTGTTACCCCCCGAACCCGCGTCACGAACGCAGCCGCTGGAGCAGATCGCGATCGTTTCGCTGCGATCGCAGCCCTTAGCCATCCCACCCGCTAATCCATCCACGGTGGATTTGAGCTTTTTGAACTCACCCTATATGGCGTCGTTTGCCGCCTTTATTGTGAGTCAGGTGGTGGCAATCTGTGCCGCAATCGATCAATTCTTTAAGTATGGCGATCGCTGGCGACACTACAGACGCAGTGTTGAATTGCTCAAGAGCGACGGCTGGCAATTCTTTCAATTGACCGGTCTCTATGCAGCCTATGCCAAAAAAGGTGGGCATGAGGAGGCATTTGCCCTATTTGCCAATCAGGTTGAAAGTATCATTCGCAGCGATGTCGAAGGCTACATTAGCCAGATTGCTGCCCCGAAGCAACTGCCCGCTAAAGATAAGGACGATGCTGATCCGGTTTGAAGCCCCTCGATTCTGAGTTTCAAGCCAGCGTTCATCAACAACCCGCGTTCATCAACAATAAGACTGCAACAAACCTACAGGCGATTTCCGGAGAGGCGATCGCCACTTCTGCATACAGTTAAGTAACCCCCATTATGTATTCAATTCAGGGTTGCGTCCTCCCATAACGCACTGCTAATTCTACCTGTTGCACGAGAGCTGACAGCCGTGTTGAACCTCCGCTAGATGGGGCAGTCATGCAGATTAAGACACGCCAAAGGAACCCATTATCTATGATGACTCGAACCTTGATCACTTACGGATCCCTGCTCGTTTTAGGATTTCCCCTATCCAACTTGCCCCAACCGACAAACGTCCAGACCACCCTTAATCTGAGCGCGTTTGGCCTGTTGGGCAACCTGTTGTCTCCGACCCCAGCATTTCTGCGCGCCACGCCGTCTCCTAGCCCCTCTCCAGATTGTGACCCGGTCAATAATCCTTCTGATTGTCAGTCGAGCTAAGATTGCGGACTCATGGCGAGCAAGCCTACCAAATTAGGCGTTGCTGAATGCAGGTATGAACCGCCAATATTTAACCTTACTGTAGGGGCGGTTCGCGAACCGCCCCTACGAAATTCATACCTCTAATCAGCAACGCCTCAAATTATTCTAATTTCACTGACTAGCCTGTGGGGATCAGTGAAATTTGTCTTGGCAAAAGTTCCAAATCGTTTGGATTGACCTTATTTGGGGATTTTTAGGATTAGTTGTTTGCCAAGGTCTTGGTAGCTCTCCCAGAGCAGCGGTGGATGCAGCGTCATTCTTCCTCGGGGGGCTGACATCTTTGTGGGTTTCTAAATAGTCTTGGGCTAATCCACAGGCTTGGTTTAGCAGCGTCTCTAACGTCTTACTACTAAAGTCTGTGGGTAGTTCCCATAGCCTCACCGTGGAGTCGATACTGCTCGATGCCAGGGTTAAAAACGGCTGGGGGGAGTTGAAGTTGGTGGGGCTAAAGGTAACGCTCGAAACCGTTCTACGATGACCGTTCAGCGTTGTTAAAAGCTTACCGTTGTTGGATGGCAGCGGCCATCCCGGTTGGTCACTAATTTTCCAAATTTTGATGCTGCGATCGCGGCTGCTAGACGCTAGAAGTTCGCCATCGGGGCTAAACGCTACCTTGAGAACTGCATCCTGATGGGCTTCATCTTGATTGTCTGAGAGGGTTTTGAGCAGCAAGCCCTCTAGATTCCACAACTTTACAGTGTTGTCTGCCCCGGCTGAGGCCAGCATCGTGCCCTCGGGATTAAACGCAACGCTATTCACGGCGTCATTATGCCCCTGCACTGTGGACATCAGGGATCCGTCTTGCAAATTCCACAGTCGAATCGCGCCATCGTTTCCAGCCGATGCCAAAATCTGCTGGGTGGGATGGAAGCTGATACTGGTTGCCCCTTTTGGATGCCCCGGCAACGTTCTGATCAAGGAACCGTCTACATTCCACAGTTTAACCGTGCCATCTTCTCCTGCCGACGCCAATATGGGTCGGGTGGGGCTAAAGCGAATCGAGTTAATTGGTTTGCCTGAGTGCCCGATCCATACCCGAACGGGCATGTGTTCTCGGCCAACTTTAGCTGGGCGGACTCTTGTACTTTGGTTAATTTGCCAGAGTTTAATGCTGCCATCTTCTCCGGTAGAGGCTAACAGCGGTTTGCCCGGTTCGGCGGGTTTTTTGGGGTCAAAGCTGAGGCTGAGAATATCGCCTTTATGGGCATTGAAAATAGGATAGAGGAGCGTGTCATCGCGCGTCTGCCAAACGCGGATTGTATTTCTGCCGCCAGACGCCAATAGCTCACCACTTGGATCGAAGCTAACGTCATTGACTACATTATTGTGCGGTAAGCTTCTCAAAACCCGACTGAGTTGCCATAGCCTTACCTGGTGATCTCGACTGCCAGACGCGAGCAAAAACGCTGTATCTGCCTGATTAGGCTGGGGCTGGACGACTTCCAGGTCTAAGACTTCGTCTTCGTGTCCCTCTAGGCTATTGAGCAAGGTGCCGTTTTCCTTCGACCAAAGTTTGATCGTGTCATCGGCGCTGGCTGTAATTACGAGTTGGTCGTCGGGGCTAAACAAAACGCGACGGATGGCTCCTTGATGCCCCCGCAGAACAGCTGAATCGGGTTCGTTAGCCCACGTGTTGCCGCGTCGTGCCCATAGCCGTACCGTCTCATCATCACTACCCGAAGCGATGACTCGACTGTCATGGCTGAAAACGACTCGACGGACGACTTTCTCATGCCCAGTCAAGGCTCTGATAAAATTACCCTCTCGACTCCACAGATTCACGGTCTGATCAAACCCAGCAGAGGCGATCGCCTGACCATCGGGGCTGAAACTCACGTCAATGATGGGGGTGGGGGTGCCGTGCTTTAACAGCACAGGCTGCTGAAAGTTGTCGGCGGTTGACCATAGTCTGACGATGCCATCAGCACTGGCCGTGACGAGGCGATCGCCAGTCGGACTAAAACTCAGCGCATAGACGGGGCTGCCGTGCGGCAACGTGTGTTTTAGGCTCAGCGTTTGGCTATGCCCGTGGTCAACCGTCCAGAGTTTGACCGTGCCATCTGCCCCGGCGGAGGCCAGAGTTTGCCCACCAGGGCTAAAGCGGATACTAAAGATCCGGGTAGGGCGTGCCGCTGAAGGCTGGGTAGCAGAAGCGACTTGGTAGAGCACATCGGTTTGTTTTCGAGTCGCCAAATCCCAAATTCGAATAGTGCCGTCGTAGCTAGCAGAGGCCAGAGTTTGGTTATCTGGATTAAAGGCAAGACTGACTACGTCGGCCTGATGCCCAATGAGATCAGCAATCTTTTTACCCTTTGAGTCCCACAGAATCACAGTTTTATCTTCGCTGGCCGAAGCCAGAAGCTGCTTGTCGGGGCTAAAGCTAACGTTGTAAACCTTTGCTTGATGCCCTTGAGGGCCGTCCAGCCGATTGTGTTCTTTAAGGTTGTAGATTTCCTGTTGCAAAACGGTGATGGCTCTGGGCTGCAATAGCGGATCTCGCAGTTTGACCCAGGGATGGCGCTGGAGTTCACGTCCGGCATCAATCCCAGTGATGAGGGCATCTAATCCTTGCTTTTTTTCTAACGATGAAACTAACGTGCTGACCTGCTTTTGTTGCGATTCTAAAAACCCTAACGTTAGCGCAATCACCCCAACGGCGAGAGATGTCGCTAAGCATAGTCGCCGAACTTCGGCCTTCCGACTGGCTTTGACATATTCTCGCTGAATATCAGTTGGAAACGGTTCTTTAGTCGTACCTTGAATTAAAAGACTCCGCGCTCTCAACCACTCAACTCGAGGTAAGAGATAGGCTTCTTGGCGTTTATGAATCTCCCAATCTAAGGCTCGTCGCTGTAAATTGGTATGACTTTTAACATAGGCTAAGTCGGTTTTAATGGCGGTCATAACTTTGAGGAACTCATTTTCAAAGTTATTGGGTGATTCAAAACTAATCCAGTTTAGCTGGCTCAAAGCTGTAGGGACTTGGACACTGCTAAAATCTTTTTTCCACACTACTCCAATCAATCGTTTATTGTTGGCGATCGCATGATTCAGTTCATCACGGCAATACTTAGAGCCAACCGATTCACCACTTAATACCATCAGAAACGTGTGGGTATTTTCGATGCCTATGTTTACCTCTTCGCGCCAAGGCGCGGCAACAGGAATATTTTCCCAGTCGATCCAGATATTTAACCCGCTTTGTTTAAGCGCGTTGCAAAATTGTTCGACAAACTCTTGCTTGTTTTTACGAGAGTAGGAAATAAAAACATCGAGCGGTGCGATGCTCCGATCCAAATTGGCAGATACGCTAGCGTCAAAATATTTGAGCTGGAGGGATGTGAGTTGCTTCTTCCAGTATGGGGTTTGCTCAATCCACATGGCAACCGCCTTCAAATCATTCCCTTCGATTAGCAGCTCTGGTTTAAATTCTTCGTGCTCCCACTGTTTTGCCTTTTTTAAGAAGCGCCCATTCGTATGAACATTGACAATATCTTGAGCCACATCTTGAATGGCGGCAGTTGATATGTTGCTCGTAACTCCATCCGACTGAAGAGAACATCGATAAGTAACTTCTTTGATTAAAAGACTAGCGATAATCTCGTCTGGAAGCAGGTCTTTGTCGATGACGATTAACGGTTTATTGTACTCGATTGACAAGCTCAATTCTGCTCGATTTCTAGAAGATATGACCGAATCTTTGCTTAATACAAAAACAAATATATCTGCCCCTTTAATTCCAGATTCAATCAAATGCCAAACAGCAGGATCGTCTGGGCTATTATCCTCTGGAATATCCTCTAAATCTATCCAAGGATCTCGACCCAGCCTGCGAATTTCTTGCTCCAATCTTTTAACAAAACTAACATTGCTGCGGGAGTAACAAATGAATATATTGTTTTCACGGAGGCTATAGATGTAGGAGGGCATAGGGGCTATAGATGCCTGAATAAAGGTATTTGCTGCTGAGGCTTGAGATTAAATACAGCTTGAGCTATCACCATTTCAGTCTGGGGGTGCAGC
>CASBQJ010000013.1 GCA_949127705.1 Synechococcales cyanobacterium PMM_0085 | reverse complement strand
GTCTAACGCATCTAACTCAGAGGGTGACACCGACCTACTGCCCTGCTTCGTCACCATTTCTAATGGCGACCCGGCCAAATCGGCGATTATTGCCGAAGGGAATGGCCGAGTGATCCGGGCGCGGCTGTCGGACGGGCGCTACTTCTTTGACCTCGACTGCAAGCAAACCCTAGAAAGCTACCTGCCCCGTTTGGAAACCGTCACCTTCCAGGAAGACTTGGGATCGGTGCGGCAGAAAATCGATCGGGTAGTGCAAATTGCCGGACAGGTGGCCGATCAGCTCCAGGTGAGTGCTGCCGATCGCACCCAGATTCTGCGAGCCGCGCTGCTGTGCAAGGCCGACCTGGTGACCCAGATGGTAGGCGAATTCCCCGAACTCCAGGGTGTGATGGGTGAAAAGTATGCCCGCAGCAGTGGCGAACTTGAGGCAGTCGCGATCGCCATCATGGAACACTATTTGCCCAAAGGGGCAGGCGATCGCTTACCCCAAACGCTGGCCGGTCAGGTCGTGGGCATTGCCGATCGGCTCGATACGCTAGTGGGCATTTTTAGCGTCGGTATGGTACCGACCGGGTCATCCGATCCATTTGCGCTGCGTCGAGCGGCCAATGCGATTGTCAATATTGCCTGGGCTGCCGACCTGCCGCTGAATTTAGAGCAATTGTTGGATCAAGTGATTGCCGACTACAGGACGGGGACGATTAAAGATAAAGATCCAGATCCAGTGGGGCTGCGCCATCAGCTGCGCGACTTTTTCCTGCAGCGGATTCGCACGCTGCTGCAAGACGAACGCCAGATTGACTACGATTTGGTCAATGCGGCTCTGGGCGAAAACGATCCAGAGTATAGCGAACGGGCGTTGCAAGATGTTCTGGATGTGCGCGATCGCGCCCGTTTCCTGCAATCCATTCGCACCAATAAAACCCTCGACGCCATCTACGAAACCGTTAACCGCTCCACTCGACTGGCCAAACAGGGTGAGCTAGATACCCGTGTGCTTGACCCAACCGCACTGGTCGATCCCCACCTATTTGAAAAACCCTCGGAACACGCTTTCTACAACGCTCTCGTTAAGCTAGTGCCGCAAACTCAGCAGGCGCAAACCGAGCGCAACTATCAAACCCTTTTAGATGCCCTGACCCAGGCTGTACCGGTGGTCAGCCAGTTTTTTGACGGAGCCGATAGCGTTATGGTGATGGCCGAGGATGCCGCCGTGCGTCGCAACCGCCTGAATTTGCTGGGGCTATTGCGTAACCACGCGCGGGTGCTGGCCGATTTTGGCGCGATCGTAAAGTAGAGACGCGATGAATCGCGTCTCTACTTCACGTCTCTAAGGCGCGTTGTACCAAACGCTTCAATAAATTATCTGAATAGTCGTATAGTGAGTTTGATTAATTTGGATCTATATGATTCGCTAAAGGTGTGAGGCGTATGCGTCGATTGTGGTGGTATCTGCTGGTTGTTCCCATTAGTGCTGTGGGCGTCATGGCAGGAGCAGTGCTGGTTCAGTCTCACGTCGCTCTAACGCCCGTTCTAGAAACACCCTATTCTGAGCTGTCCCCTGCTGTGCCGAAGGCAAAGTCTTTGGCCGAGCTATACCAGGGGCGCGATCGCCTGCGGGCAGAACTAGAGCAGCAGCCGCCACCTCTAATTTCGGCTGCCACGGGTGCAGCGTCCGTTCCACTAGAGCTTTTGCAGACTCTACAGGCGACGGAAATCCGGATTCAGGTTGAAGAAACGGCTCAAGAAAATTGGAAAAAAGCGATTCGGCTGGCCAGTCAAGCCACCACATCCGGTGCTGCCAAGGACAGTTCGCAAGCCAGTGCCCAAAAGCTCTACTCGCTATGGAAAGAGGCGGTAGGTGCGCTGAAGGCCGTTGATAAAGATTCATTTTTGGCTCAGCAAGCGAAGCTGAAGCTGAAAGCATATGAACCCAATTTAGATGTGGCGGCCTATCGCTACGATACGGCTCGTTCTGGCTTTTTGAAGAAAATTGCCGATGACTCGGGGATGGGATCGCGGGTGCATGTCACGGTGTGTACGCTGGAGCGCGAGTGTCGTCGCTACCAGGGCAGTGAACCTCCCGCTAGCCCCGCCAGCTTAATTAAGGTGCCGATTGCGATCGCCACCATGCAAAAACTCGCCTCCCAAAAAATTGATCCCAAAACGCCGATTATGGTCAGCCGGGGCAATTACACCGAAGACGCCGCCAAAATTTGGGTGGGGCAAGAATACCCAATTAGCAAAGTGCTGCTGCAAATGATTAGCTACAGCAGCAACATTGCCACCAACCAACTGATTGACTACGTGGGGTGGGACTATATCAGTCAGGTGTTGCAAGAACGAGGCTACCGCGTCACTCAGGTAAAAACCAAACTGGTGGGCGATCGCACCTACCCATCCGGTCTGGGCAGCCCGCCCAATTTCATTAACACCGACGAACTCACCGACATGATGGTAGGGATCTATAACAATGAGCATCCCGGCGATGACCTGATTCTAGAAGGGCTG
This sequence comes from Synechococcales cyanobacterium PMM_0085, assembly GCA_949127705.1. Lineage (GTDB taxonomy): Bacteria > Cyanobacteriota > Cyanobacteriia > Elainellales > Elainellaceae > CASBQJ01. The sequence goes on along the minus strand of CASBQJ010000013.1, from coordinate 1,359 downwards.
GTCAATCAATACGACTGGGCACTGGGCTACGAAGCAATTAAGCGTCCTGCCGTGTGGATTGGCGAAAAAACTGGGCAAAATTCTAAGGTGCTGGGTAGCACCACAGGGGTCAACATTAAGGGCGATCGCTACGTAATCACGGTGGCGATCGACAACACAGGCAGCGAACCCGCTGTCCGCAAAGTAATTCGTGGTGTGGTGCAGCATCTCATTAAACAGCGTGGATTTGAATAAGGGGATCGGAGATCCTTTGAATCAGGGGATCGGAGATCCTTTGAATCAGGGGATCGGAGATCCACTCTTGAGCAAACCCCACTAAACCAGAAGAATGAATAAGAGACGGGATCGCCAACCTGGTCAGGTTTGCGTCTTGTTCTTGATGTTTTTTTCTGCACCTACAGCATGACAGGCTCTCCCCACCTTCTCAACGTTCAGGTTCGAGGCGACGGCTATCCCATTCTCTGTTTGCACGGCCATCCGGGATCGGCAAACAACATGTCGGTCTTTACCCACCACTTGTCGCAGCAGTTCCAGACGCTTGCGCCCGATTTGCGCGGTTATGGCAACAGCAAAGCGTCCCAGGACTTTGTCATGGCCGATCACCTAGTTGACCTAGAAGCGCTGCTCGATCGCTTTGAGATCCCGCGCTGCTTAGTGCTGGGCTGGTCGCTGGGAGGAATTTTGGCCACAGAGCTAGCGCTACGATTGCCTGAGCGGGTCAGTGGTTTGATTTTGGTGGCAACGGCTGCGCGGCCGCGCGGCAGTCATCCTCCCATTAGCTGGCAAGATAACCTGTTGACTGGGGTGGCCGCCTTGGTCAACTGGGTACAGCCGGGTTGGCAGCCCAATATTGAACTATTTGGGAAGCGATCGCTGTTTCGCCATCTGATCCAGCAGCATACAGCCGAAGCCTATCGGTATATTGGCGATGCAGCAGTTCCGGCCTATTTTCAAACATCAGCCGCTGCCGACCGGGCGTTGAATCAAGCCCTGAGAGCAGGCTACAATCGCCTGCCAGATCTGCCACAGGTTCACGTTCCTTGCCTCATGCTGGCCGGAGAATGCGATCGCCACATTACAGCTGCATCTAGTCAAGAAACCGCTCAAGCTTTGCCCAACTGTGAGTGGCAGTGCTATCCCAGCACCGCTCATCTCTTTCCTTGGGAAATTCCCCAACAGGTATTGGCTGATGTCGATCGGTGGATTGGTGCCCACCCAGACGCTGTGGGTAGACTAGCGTGAACCTGTAACCCGCCGTCTACGGGCACCTCCCGCAGGAGAGAGGGGCACAGACCTCACCTATCATGCCTAGCCTAGCCAGATGGCGCACGCTCCCATCAACTAAAAACCGCTGCCCTC
>CASBQJ010000012.1 GCA_949127705.1 Synechococcales cyanobacterium PMM_0085 | reverse complement strand
GGCACCAGGGCAGCGCGTTCTTTGTCCAATCGGCGCTTGCGAGCATAAAACTGAATGATGGCAGCCATGGCAATGACTAGCGCCAACAGACCCCAAGCGGTGACGTCGGTAGGCAGCTGATTTTTGAATACGACCAATAGCACCACCACGACTAGCAGCACAGTTGGGGCTTCATTCAAGCCACGCAGCTGCTGGCTGCTCCATTTACAGGTGCCCGCCTCTAGCTGCTTCATCAGCCGACCGCAGTAGTGATGGTAGCCAAGGGTGAGGGCAACGAAGCCTAGTTTGGCGTGGAGCCAGGTTTCTTTCAATAGGTCGGGAGCGGTAACCAGCAGGGCGATCGCCATGGCCACCGTCAACACCATTCCCGGTGTGGTAATTAGCTTGTAAAGCCGTTTTTCCATGATCGCGTACTGCGTTTGCAGAATGCTGCGAGCGGGTTCTGGCTGCTCATTGGCTTCTACGTGGTACACAAACAGCCGCACCAAGTAGAACAACCCCGCGAACCAAACGACTACACCCACAATGTGAAAGGCTTTAAACCAGAGATAATTCACGACCTGTCTCCTTCAAGCATCCAGTCATCATCATATCAGGGGAGTCCAGAGGGCAGCAGACTCAGCCCACCTGGGTTAAATAGCTTTGAGTTCAGTAGACCTAAAAGGCTGATTTCTCATGCATTTAGCGCACGAAAAATCAGCCTTCACAATACTTCTAACGCTACTGCTGGCCTACTGCTGGCGAGTGCTAGACAGCATGTTTGAAGAGGGTATCGAGGTAGACCCGAGCCGCACGGCGGTAGTTGTGGGACGAATCTGGGCTTTCTGTGGTCACATGCTGCAATAGGAAAAGAGACAGCGCGGCACAAAAAACGCGGTCTTGATCCCAGTCAGGATGGGTGCCGAGGTAGCCCTTGAGGGACAGGTGAAGATCTTCAGGAATTTCTGCCAAAATGCTGACGGTTGCGTTCATTGAAAAACCTCGATGGGGAAACGTGGGCGCAGCAAAGCCATGCCTTAGAGCATGAGACTGGCTACAAGCGATCGCTGAACGGATAGGGGAGGGGCTTAACGCGAATGGATAGATGCCTGAGTACGAGTAGGGAACTAAACCGACACTGCCGCGAGCAAAATCTAGAGCTGGAATGCTAAAGATGCGCTTAAGGTTTTCGCTAAAAAACGCAAAAGCTGCGCTAAGCTAACCGCCGTCAAATTTGGAGCATCCCTGTGGAAAACATTGGCCTTAGGGATGTCGTCTTGATCGAGGTCAGTGCGCTTATTGGTGGCAGTTGAGTCATTTTGTGCTGAGAGGGGGTAGGGTTGTCAACCTTGCGAAGTGTTGCAGGGCGCTTCACTTTAAAAACAGGTTTACGAGAGAATGAGGCTTTCAAGCTGTTTTTTGTTACATAACTTCATGAAATAGCGATTTTATGAGAAGGCGATCGCCGCACCCCGTAATCCCCAGAAAAAACGGCTAGCCCCGATCCTCTCGTTCCTCCCCTGTGGATAACCTTCCCTTGCCCTGTGGATAACTAGGGGCGTCCTGTGGAAAACCTGTGGATACTCTGGGGAAAAAGTAGGTTAAGAATAAGAATTGCAACAGTTGAAAAAACAGGGTGATTTTGACTTTACGTTTGCATAGCGAACCCCTTTTGTGCCGGGTATGGATTTGGTATTTTGGCTGTTGCAGGTTCTGATTGTGTTTGGGGTGGGGGCATCGGTTGGCAGTTTTTTGAATGTGGTGGTCTATCGGTTGCCCGCCGGGTTGTCCTTGCTATACCCGCCGTCGCGCTGCCCTAAGTGTTTGCGATCGCTCAAGCCTTACGACAATGTGCCTGTGCTGGGCTGGCTGTGGCTCCGGGGGCGCTGCCGCTTCTGTCGTACGGCGATCGCCGCCCGCTATCCGTTGGTAGAGGCAGGAACGGGACTGTTGTTTGTTTTGATTTTTTTGCTATTTAATCTGCCCCTACCCGCTATTGGCTATTGGGTGTTTTTTAGCTGGCTGCTGGTGCTGGCGTTAATTGATCTAGATACGCTGACGCTGCCCAATGTTCTAACGCAGTCTGGACTGGTGGCAGGCTTGGTGTTTCAAGCTGGGCTGGGTTGGTGGCAGGTCGGAACTGTAGCGGCGACCTGCAGCCACCTGATGGGCGGTATTGTCGGTGCCGTGATGGGGATCTGGCTGTTTGACCTGATTGCGATCGCGGGTTCGTTTGTCTTTGGGCAAGCGGCCATGGGCGGTGGGGATGCCAAGCTGGTGGCGATGATCGGCGCATGGCTGGGCTGGAAATACATGCTGCTGGCCGGGTTTTTGGCCTGCGTACTGGGCGCATTTGGCGGCGGTGGGGCGATCGCCCTGGGCTGGCTCAGCCGTCGCCAACCGATGCCCTTTGGCCCCTTTTTAGCAGCGGGTGCCGTTCTGGCGACCCTGTTTGGTGAACGCTTGATTAGTACCTATGTGCAGGTGTTCTTTCCGACGCTCTAGTGCGTCTAGGCTCTAAGGTGGGAGGCGACGCCTGAGACTCGAACGCATCTGCCGCCCCATCCATCCGGCCTTTCCTCTGATAAAATTATCCTTTGCGCATTCAATCACCTTGGCGACGTGGGCTGGATCACCGTTAAAACCACTGGAACTTACTGGGAAGCAGAACTGATGTTGCAGCTGTTAGTTGCACATCACGTTCCGGCACGAGTCGTGCCATACGGTGTGTTGTCGCAGTTTGGTTGTGGCACGCCAGCGGCACTGCAAGTCCATCCGCAAGATCAGTGGACTGCATTTTTGCTGCTCAGTCCCGTTGATGAAGAGTTAAGTGATAATCAGTTAGCCGATCATGGCTTCGCGGATAATCAGGACTAGTTGCCTACCGTTCTGGTTCAAATTCTTGCCGCTTAACGCTTCATCTCCCAGCGTTGGGGCTAGGTGACAGGGCTAGCCTCTGGGTGATAGGATTTTCGGTTTCTCGACGTTTTCTCCTCTCGTTTGAGTTTCCCCTCATGTCTTTGTTCGACTGGTTTGCAAATCGACAGAAGTCTGGTGTCATCAGTAGCGATCGCCAAGAACGCGAAATTGCCGATGGCCTATGGAGCAAGTGCCCTAGCTGCAGCGTCCTCACCTACACCAAAGATCTGCGGGCCAACCAAATGGTCTGCCCTGAGTGTAAGCATCACAATCGGGTGTATAGCGAAGAGCGCGTCTGGCAACTGGCTGATGCGGGCAGCTGGCAGCCGCTAGATCAGCACCTCAAACCAATCGATCCCCTGACGTTTCGCGATCGCAAAGCCTATGGCGATCGCCTGCGGGAAACCCAAGACAAAACCAGCTTGACCGATGCTGTCGTCACAGGTTTAGCCCAGCTAGATGGCTGCCCCGTGGCCTTGGGCGTTATGGACTTTCGCTTCATGGGCGGCAGTATGGGTTCGGTAGTGGGCGAAAAACTGACCCGCCTGATCGAGCGCGCGACCCAGAGTCAAACCCCTGTGATCATCGTCTGTGCCTCCGGCGGTGCCCGGATGCAAGAAGGCATGTTGAGCCTGATGCAAATGGCCAAAATCTCCGCTGCCCTAGAGCGCCACCGCGAACAGCGGCTGCTCTACGTCCCAGTCCTCACTCATCCCACCACCGGCGGCGTCACCGCCAGCTTTGCCATGCTGGGCGATGTGATTGTAGCCGAACCCAAAGCCACAATTGCCTTTGCAGGGCGGCGTGTGGTCGAACAAACCCTGCGCGAAAAGCTGCCCGACGACTTCCAAACGGCCGAATACCTGCTGGCTCACGGCTTTGTAGACGTGATTATCCCCCGCACCGAACTCAAGAAAACCCTGGCACAGCTGATTCGACTGCACCAACCGCCCGTCCCACCCATCCACTCGCTCCACGTCCCTGTCGCTATCTCCCAAGCGCTGCCGATTAAAGTTGAACAGTAAGCGTTAGTCAGTACCCGCAGGCGTTTCAGGCAACCGTTCCTTCTCCCTCACTCCTCTCGTGCAACTCATCTTCGCCATCCAACAAGTCTTTCGCCAGCCTCCCATTCCCTACGAACCCGCAAAGCACTCCCTCAAAGCCTGGGCAAAATATTGCCTGCAAGAGCGCGGCTACAAAATTGTGTACGCCGACAAAGCCGACTTTGCCGTAGAATCTCGCGTTGACGGCAAGGTCTACTTCAACGTCACCGATCAACTTGAAAACCTAGATCCCAAAACGGGCTGGATAGTGCGCGATCGCACCACCCAAGCTGTCACAATCATTGCCCCGCAGCCGAAGGAAAGATGAGGGATGAAGGCTATTCGGCTGACCCGAACAGTAGTTTGGCCTCGCTTTCCCACTGCATCCTTCATCCTTCCCGCTGCATCCTTCCCCCTTCCTTCCCCTTCCTCCTTGCCATGCGTGCCCTCTATCCTCCGATTGCGCCTTACCAGTCCGGCACGCTGCAAGTGTCTGCCCTGCATACGATTTACTATGAACAGTCGGGCAATCCTGACGGTAAGCCCGTGGTGTTTTTGCACGGGGGGCCGGGGGGCGGCAGTTCGCCCGGTTATCGTCAGTTTTTTGACCCAAGTCGGTGGCGGATTATTTTGTTTGACCAGCGCGGCTGTGGCCGCAGCACCCCCCACGCCGAGCTACGGGACAATACGACGTGGGATTTGGTCAGCGATATTGAAACCATTCGTACCCATCTCGGCATTGAGCAATGGGCGGTGTTTGGCGGCAGCTGGGGCAGCACCCTGGCGCTGGCCTACAGCCAAACCCACCCCGATCGCTGCACCGGGCTGATGCTGCGGGGCATTTTTATGCTGCGGCAGAAAGAGCTGCTGTGGTTTTACCAAGCAGGCTGTAGCTTTATCTATCCCGATGCCTGGGAAGACTACCTCAAGCCGATTCCGATTGAAGAACGGCATGACTTGATCGCGGCGTATTACAGACGTCTTACCAGTGACGATCTAGAAACACGGCTGGCGGCTGCACGGGCGTGGTCTGTGTGGGAGGCGAGTACCAGTAAGCTATTGCCCGATGTGGGGTTGCAGCAGCGGTTTGCCGATGCCGCCTTTGCCGCTGCCTTTGCCCGCATTGAGTGTCACTATTTTGTTAATAAAGGGTTTTTGACTTCAGAAGACCAGCTGCTGCGTCAGGTCGATCGAATTCGCCAGATCCCAGCCGTGATTGTGCAGGGGCGCTATGACGTGGTCTGCCCAATGATCTCGGCCTGGGAACTGCATCAGGTCTGGCCAGAGGCCGAGTTTATTGTGGTGCCCGATGCCGGACATTCGATGAATGAACCCGGAATTCGCACGGCTTTGTTAGACGCCAGCGATCGCTTTGCTGCCTTCTAGGAATGCTTAGTGCCCAAAAGATGCCTAGAGATATGTCTGGAAATATGCCTGACTCTGGCCAGACTCGATTTGACCAGCCGGAGTTACGGAAATAAAAGATTTTAAAGAATAGAAAAATAGACGCATTTTTTCCTGATTCTCCAGAGGATATCTGTTAAATGGAGCAATCCTTCTCAACAGAAAAATATGCGAACTGCTCCCCTCGCGCTTTCTACACTGGCTGTGCTAGGTCTAATTGAGGCTCATACCCAGCCCAGCATTGCCCTTGCTGCGGAAATTCCACCCGAGTCCGATGTGTATTCCGAGAGTGCCGACTCTCAGCCTATGCAACTCGAACCTGAGCTATCTGTTGCGCCACCCGAATCGATGGCGATCGCGCCCCAATCAAGT
>CASBQJ010000011.1 GCA_949127705.1 Synechococcales cyanobacterium PMM_0085 | reverse complement strand
GATTTGGACATGGCAGTGCCATGTCCGTACGGGGATTTGGATAGGGTGTGTCGTGTCCATGGGGATTTGGACATGGCAGTGCCATGTCCGTACGGGGATTTGGATAGGGTGTGTCGTGTCCGCGTGGGGGATTTGGACATGGCAGTGCCATGTCCCTACGGGGGATGTCATGTCTGCATGAGGGATCTGTGGCGCTAATTTAGGGGTCTGCATCGTCTTCGTCTTCCGCCGATAGGAGTGCAGGTAATAGGGTGATGATGGTTTCGCCTTTGTTCAGGGTGAGAAGGCGATCGCCGCCGCCGTCTTTGCCTTGCAGCGGAAACGCTTCAGCCGGGATTCGGGAAAGGCGATCGCTGCTGGTCAGCGCCGTCACATTGGTGTCTCCATAACCGGGCACAATCCCCACTACCGTATCGCCCTTGGTGGCAAACTTCATTGCCTGCAAGCCTAAATCACCCCGATTGGCTTTGCGCAGCGCCTTTACTGCCATGCTTTTGCCGTATCCCTGGCGCGAAATCAGCAGAAACTCATCGGCTGATGTTAGGGCTACACAGCCCGCCAACCCCTCCTGCTTCCCTAGGCGAATGGCCTGTGACCCTTGAGCGGTACGGCTTTGGATCGGCAGCTGGTCATCATTCACTTCAAAGCGCAGCAGCCGCCCACCCGAAGTCGCTAAGACGAGCTGTTCGCCCACTGCCGCTAGCAGCGCGTATTGCAAGCTGTCTTCATCTTTGAGCTTGAGAGCCGTTAGCCCCCGCCCGGTGAGATTGGCAAATTCTGACAGCGGCACTCGTTTGATCCGCCCTTGGGTGGTCAGCATAATCAAGTCCAAGCTTTCCAAAAACTCGGGCACGAGCACAAACTGAGCCACGAGGGTTTCGGGTTCGTTGCCTTGGGCGCTGGGCGGCAAGAGCGTAATCAGCGGTGTGCCTTTCGACTGGCGGTGGGTTTGGGGAATATCGTCAACGCGCACGGTGTAGGCTTTGCCGCTGCGGGTCAGCACCAATAGCTCTTGGGCAGTGGTGGCGGCCTCGGTTTGCAGAGCCACGTCCTCGCTTTCCAGCAGCGTTTGGGCTGGCTGGCTTTCTTGTTTGGCCTGCTGCCGCTCAAAGGTTTTGGGCGTGTGACGACGCACATAGCCGCGCTGGGTAAATTCCAGCACGACCTCTTCTTCATGGATATCGTGGGCGCTTTCGGCCAGGGCTTCGGCTTCTTCAGCTTGCTGGGCATCTGTTTGCAGCCGGGTGCGACGCGGATCGGCAAACTTTTTCTTCAGGCTGCGCAGGTCTTTTTTAATCGCCTTCATTAGCTCTCGGCGATTGCCCAACAGGGTTTGCAGTTCGCCCATCCGGGCGGATAGCTCACTGTATTCTGTTTGCAATTTCTGCCGTTCTAACCCGGTCAGACGGCGCAGCGGCATGGCCAAAATGGCATCACACTGGCGATCGCTAAACTCCAATTCGGCTTGAAACTGGCGTTTGGCGGTGGTGCCATCGGGCGCATTGCGCAAAATGTCGATCACCCGATCCAAATTGTCTAAGGCGTTGGTCAAGCCTTCTAGCAGGTGAATCTGGCTACTAGCCTTGTCTAATTCATATTCATATTGGCGAGTTAGCGTCGTTTCCCGAAAGCTCAGAAAATGTTGCAGCAGCTCTCGCAGCGACATTTGGCGCGGTTGTCCATCGGCCAACGCCAGAAAAATTGCCCCAAAGTTGCTCTGCAACGGCGTCATTTTATAGAGCTTGCTGAGGATCAATTGGGGATTGGCCTCGCGCTTTAGCTCAATTACCACCCGCATCCCGTCGCGATCGCTCTCATCGCGAATATCTTGAATATCTTCAATCCGTCCCTGGTTTACCAAGTCAGCAATCTTTTCAATCCAGCTCGCCTTATTCACCTGATAGGGCAATTCTGTAATGATCAGCGCTTGCCGCTGCTGCCGTCCTCGACTAGCCGGAATGTCTTCTAGTTGGGCAATCCCGCGCATCGAAATGCTGCCCCGCCCAGTGGTGTAGGCTTCCCGAATGCCCTCAGTGCCGACAATTTCACCCCCCGTAGGAAAGTCAGGGCCAGGAATGAGCGCAAACAGGTCGTCGTCGGGCAAGTTGGGATTATCAATCAGCGCAATGCAGCCGTCAATTAGCTCGCTGAGGTTGTGAGGCGGAATATTTGTCGCCATCCCCACCGCAATCCCTGACGACCCATTGAGCAACAAAAACGGCAGCTGAGCTGGCAGCACCACTGGCTCTTGCTGGGAACTATCGAAGTTTGGCGTAAAGTCTACCGTCGCTTCACCAATCTCAGAAAGCAACCCCTCGTTGCCAATAGCCGAAATCCGCGTCTCCGTATAACGCATGGCAGCGGGCGGATCGTTGTCTACCGACCCAAAATTTCCATGCCCGCCCAATATGGGATAGCGGCTAGAAAAGTCTTGCACCAACCGCACCAGCGCGTCATATACCGACTGGTCACCATGCGGGTGGTACTTACCTAACACATCTCCCACCACGCGGGCACATTTGCGATAGGGGCGATCGGGCGTTAACCCAAGTTCGTGCATGGCATAGAGAATGCGACGGTGGACTGGCTTCAGTCCATCTCGGGCATCGGGCAAGGCTCGCCCGACAATCACACTCATGGCGTATTCCAGGTATGACTGCTGCACTTCGGTATGTAGAGCGGTCGCTACCACTTGCCCAGCAGATAGATTCAACTGTTTAGCCATGACTTTGGTTCCTTCCAGACTTATGAATATCCGCCCTGCGGGTATTCTGTAGGGTTGTAGATTTCATCAGCAGCATTGCAGATCGCAGGGTGAGATGGCAACTGATGGAATAGTGATCTAAACAGCAATCTAGCTTAGAGACGGCCCTATAGGACGAAACTTAAGGGTGAATTGATGCATGAGTTTGGTTTGTTTGCGGCTTCAACGCTAGGGTAAATTGGCAACTCGCCTTGAGTTTTTTCAACCAACTGGGATGGAATTTCCGCCATGGGCGGATTGGGGCAATCATTGAATGTAAAGGGTAATAACGCTGTTTGAGAGTATCCTCAAAGGTGGAGATCAGTTCTATTTGAGCCGGCGCATAGACGGCTGAGCGGATAATTCACCGTTTATTTATATTGAAATTACATTGAATTTACTGTACCTCTCTGAAATGGTTCATTCTGGGAGTAGGGAAGAGGAAAAATCGCATGAAAACGGTTCTAATTGTAGAAGATGACCTGATCAACGCTCGGGTTTTCTCAAAGATTTTGACGAAGCGGGGAGGCTTAGCGGTCAAACATACGGAAAATGTGGATGAGGTGATGCAGATTGCGCAGTCTGGATCGGTCGATATTATTTTGATGGATGTTTCCTTGTCTCACAGCGTGTACCAGGGAAAACCCGTCGATGGGATCAAAATCACTCAGCTGCTGAAGGCCGATCCGCAGACGTCCTATCTGCCTGTGATTTTGGTCACGGCTCATGCGATGGAGGGCGATCGCGAGAGTTTTTTGCAGCAGAGCGGTGCCGATGACTATATCTCAAAGCCCGTGGTGGATCATCAACAGTTTGTCGATCAAATTGTGGCGCTCCTTAAGTAAATCAGTAAGTAAATCAGTAAAAAGTAGACCCGTAAAATCCTGAGTACGCTTAATTTTAGTACAAAAGTACTAAAATTTCAGGACTTTTCAGAGATGCGCAACTCCTTTTTAGCAATTCCCGTCACGGTTCCAATCATCCTGACCAGTGCGGTGTGAGACCGAAAGGGTTGAATGAATTGGGCAACGTGATGGGAGCGGTGTGAAATCGACGTGAAGCTGAATTGTGGTGTGAAATGTCTGTGGGGTCGTCCTCAATGGTCGGTGTCGCGCTGGAAACGGGCGATCGCCTTGGTGTTAGTGGGGCTATCGCTTGTTTTGTGCATCCAGCGGCCAGTAGATGCGATCGCCCAATCTCCGCCAGTGCCGACTGAGCTGCGGGGAGTGTGGTTGACCAACGTCGATAGCGAGGTGCTATTTTCTAGGCCGACGTTGAACAATGCCCTGCGGCGGTTGAAGCGGCTAAATTTTAATACGGTTTACCCCACTGTTTGGAATTGGGGCTACACCCTCTATCCAAGTGCCGTCGCCGAACGGGCGATCGGGCAACGGGTAGATCCGCACCCCGGCTTGCGCAAACGCGACATGCTGGCACAGGCAATTAGCCAAGGGCATCGGCTAGGGCTAGCCGTCATTCCCTGGTTTGAGTTTGGCTTCATGGCTCCAGCCGATTCGGAACTGGCGCTGCGCCATCCCGATTGGCTCACCCGCCGCCGGGATGGCACCCAGGTGGTCATGGAAGGGATTTATCCACGCGTGTGGCTGAATCCGTTTCACCCCGAGGTGCAGCAGTTCATTTTAGACTTAGTTGCCGAACTGGCCAGCAATTATGCCATCGACGGGCTACAGCTAGACGACCACTTTGGCCTACCCGCCGAACTGGGGTATGACCCATACACCATCCAGCTCTATCAGCAAGAACACCAAGGCAAGCGCCCCCCCGACGACTCCACCGATGCCGAATGGACTCGCTGGCGTGCCGATCGCATCAGCCGTGTGATGGCGCAAGTCTTCCATACGGTTAAAGCCCGCAAGCCCGATTGTTTGATCGCCCTTTCACCAAACTCCAGAGACTATTCCTACCGCGCTTTTTTGCAAGACTGGGGCACCTGGGAGCGGCAGGGCTACATCGAAGAACTGATCGTGCAAATTTATCGGGACGATCTGGGCAGCTTTGAGCGAGAACTCACCCGCGCCGAAATTGAAATGGCCCGCGACCATATCCCCGTCGCCATCGGCATTTTGTCGGGACTAAAAGACATGCCCATAACCACAGAACAAATCCGTCAACAGGTTGCCGCCGTACGCCGCAGAGCCTTATCAGGCGTCTCTTTCTTCTTTTATGAAACGCTAAACAATCGAGATAGCGCCCTCAGCGACATGTTTCCTACCGCTGCTGTACGCCCAACGGTCTCGTAAAGCAGCGTGGCAGTTGGGAGGGCATGGCAGTGCCATGCCCCTACTGGGTATTTGCCCCTAATCCACGGCCAGTCGCCTTAATTTAGGTTTCAAATGGAATAATTTTCTCTAATTCCGTCACTAAAGGGGGTAAATCATGCATCACCACTTCCCAGATAATATCCAGGTCAATCTCAAAATAAGCATGGGTTAAGCGATTTCGCATGCCAATCATTTGAACCCAAGGAATCTCCGGATATTTGGTTCTACAATCTGTGGAGATTTTTCCTGCGGCTTCCCCAATAATTTCGATATCTTTGACCAAGGCTAATGTCAACATCCGATCGCCATCCAAATTTGTTCTGGTG
>CASBQJ010000010.1 GCA_949127705.1 Synechococcales cyanobacterium PMM_0085 | reverse complement strand
TTGAAGCGGCGATTGAAGCTGTGGGGTCGGCGTCTCTGCGCGCCATTTTTGACCATTTAGAAGAAGCATTTGACTACGAAGAAATTCGGCTGGTGCGCGCCCGCTGGCGACATGCCCAAACAGAGCCAGAGTAACTGCCAGAGGCCAGAAATTTGCTGCAATGCCGTCGTTAAGGGAAACACATGATTCGCTCCACCCTGTCACTGGGTCTGCGATTTCCCCTTTGGAGAAACAAAATCGTGAACCGGATCGGGTTCTTGATAACGATACTGCACACCTAGGTGTTGGTGCAGCTTGATCAATAACTCGTCTCGCTGAAACGGCTTGCGCACAAAATCATCACAGCCACTGGTTAGAATAAATTGCCGTTGCTCCTCAAATGCACTAGCCGTAAGGGCAATAATCACCGTTTCTTGTCCCTTCTGTGTTGCTTTAATCTGCTTAGTGGCCTCATATCCATCCATTACAGGCATCTGCATGTCCATCCAGATCAGGTGCGGCTCCCACTGTTTCCAAAGTTCTATCCCGGCCTGTCCATTTTCTGCCTCCCTCACCTCAAATCCTAGCCGAGTCAGCAGCGTCGTCAACAGCAGCCGATTCGTAGCACTGTCTTCTACCACTAACAGCCGATAGGATGGCTGATTTGGAGCCAGACCAATCACTTTGGCGGGAGAGCGGTGGGTTGGCTCAGCGGGAGGGACAGTGACCAAATTTACGGGAATTTCGAACCGAAACAGGCTGCCCAAGTCAGCACGGCTATCTACGGTAATTTTCCCGCCCATCAAGTTGACTAACTTTTGGCTAATCGGTAAGCCCAACCCACTGCCTTCGTTAGCTCGAATGCCGCTGCTGGTTTGTTCAAACGGCTCAAATAGCTGATTGAGTTCATCGGAGGCAATGCCTGCGCCTGTATCTTGCACGTCGAACCGCAGGCTCAACACGCTAGGCGCATCGCTAGGAAAAGCGCTAACCTGTAGTGAAACACTGCCTTTTTCCGTAAATTTAATCGAATTGCTCAGCAAATTGGTTAGCGCTTGACGCAGCTTGCCCTCGTCAGCTTTGATAAATTGGGGCACATTGGCGGCTCGTTCAACGGTAAGCAGTAAACCCTTCGTCGTAGCTTTGAGGCAGAATAGTTGCTCCAGACCGTAGAGTAGCTTGCTCAGGTTAAAGCTGGTTTCGTTCAGGCGAATCTGCCCAGTTTCAATTTTGGACATTTCAAGCACGCTGTTGATCAGATCTAACAGGTGTTCACCACTGCGGTTGATAATGTCAAGGTACTGTTGATGCTCGGGAAGAATACTCGGGTCACGGTGCATTAGTTGTGTGAACCCGAGAATAGCGTTAAGGGGCGATCGCAATTCATGGCTCATGTTAGCCAAAAATTCGCTTTTGGCTCGGCTCGCCCGATCGGCAACGTCTTTGGCCAGTTTTAGTTCGACGGCTTGCTGTTGGGTTTGAGCCAGGAGTTCTGCCTGTTGAATTGCCACACCAAGCTGGGCGGCGATTTGGATTACTAGCTTAATTTCAGGTGTTTCCCAATGACGGGGGGCGCTGTTTTGATAATTGGCCAATAGACCCCAAAGTTTGCTGCCGCAGAAGATGGGGACAGTCACATAGGCACGCGCCTGAAATTTTTCTAGGCACTGGATATAGCACACAGAAAAGTCTGCTGTGTAGATATCGGCAATGCATATGTGGGACGCGCCCTGACTGTAAGCGCCGCCTTTGGTTTCTTGCAGGTGGGTGTCGGTATGCAAGTCTGCGGTGGGATTTTTGGCGATCGCTTCAATGACACAGCGATCGCCACTCATGGCATCATCGGTGACAAGGAGCCGAGTTTCCTGCTTTTGCAGCAGCGGCACCCAGCCTGACGCCACAGATTCGGCGACAAATTCGCCGCTCCAGTCGGGCTGAAACCGATAAATGACGACGCGATCGCACTGAATGGCTTGGCGTAATTCTTGGGTGGTGGCGCTAAAAATAGTATCTAGATCTAAGGTTTGCCGCATCCGCTGAATGATCCGGGCGATCGCCCGCTCTCGGTCGGCGGTTTGGCGCAATAGCAGCTCTGTCTGTGTTTGATTAGAGGTATCGTACATTGATTTTTTAAAGTTTGCCTTTGCTCGTAACGACGGCTCAGCGTGCAGACAACTCAGCTCAGGGTGCCCGTTTTGGTCACAGTGGGGGGGGTGACACGAGCCATGACCGATGCAGCATATTGTCACTAGCCTTGCATAATCCTTATTGTTCCCAAATAGACTGTCAATCATCCTCAAGTTAGCTGCCCTCAAGCGTTAATCGGCTAGTTTGTGGACGAGGTGATGGAGAATAGGGCTTAGTCAAAATTCATCGACTGTGCCCCCGTTACCCGCCTGGTCTATCTGCTGCCTGGGTTTTGGCAAGCAGCTCAACGCTATGATTGAAAACAACGATTAGTGCGAATGATGCTAGGCGAACGAATGGTGCTAGATAAGCAAACCAGCCTACCCGATGCGGCGATTGAGCCACTGGTGCTGGAGGAACAAGGCGATCGCCCCCCCTTCGTCCATATTCCGGTGCTGGCACGGGAGGTGATAGAGGGGTTGGCGGTGCAGCCACAGGGACTCTATCTCGACGCGACGGTGGGGGGCGGTGGACATGCGGGCCTGATTTTGGCGGTGGCAGGGGTGCAGCTGATTGGCCTAGATCAAGACCAGCAGGCGATCGCAGCGGCTCAAGTTAGGCTGGCGGAATTTGGCGATCGCGTTGAGCTGCACCATGCCAATTTTGCCGAATTCGATCCGGGCACCCAGCAGTTTGACGGCATTTTGGCCGATTTGGGCGTTAGTTCTGCTCAGTTTGATATTGGCGATCGCGGCTTTAGCTTTCGCCACACTGCGCCGCTCGATATGCGAATGAATCAACAGCAAGCGCTAACGGCAGCCGAGATCATCAACACCTGGGATGAAGTAGATCTGGCCAATTTGTTTTATACCTATGGCGAAGAGCGGCTGTCGCGGCGGATTGCTCGACGGATTGTGGAACGGCGGCCATTTCAAACCACCACTGACTTGGCTGATGCCATCTTTCACAGCGTGCCGCGCTCCTATCGCTATGGCCGCATTCACCCGGCGACGCGCGTGTTTCAGGCATTGCGAATTGCGGTGAATGCAGAACTAACGGTATTAGAAACGCTGCTTAAAGTGGCTCCCACCTGGCTCAAACCCGGTGGCCGCTTAGCCATTATCAGCTTCCACAGCCTGGAAGATCGGCTGGTGAAACACGCCTTTAGAGCATCTCCAGAGCTGCGGGTGCTAACTAAAAAGCCGATTCAGCCGACCGAGCAAGAAGTGGACGCTAACTCGAGGGCGCGATCGGCCAAGCTGCGGGTGGGGGAGAGGAAGGAGCAGGATGAGGGATGAAGCGGATAGGGGCGAACGGTCGTTTGCCCTGATAAGTAGCTGAGGCGTTATGGAGTCAGTTTAAATTGGTATTACTAGTAAAAGGGTCGGGGGCGTTGGTGTCGGGAGCGCTGTATCCGCTGCGGGCGTTGGGGCTGTTGATTAAGACGCCACAGCTGCGGGGATATGTGTTGATTCCGATCGCCATTAACGTGGTGTTGGGGGTCACGATTTATGCGGCGCTGCTG
>CASBQJ010000009.1 GCA_949127705.1 Synechococcales cyanobacterium PMM_0085 | reverse complement strand
GTCACAGTCGTGGGTTGGCAAGATCGAATCGATCTTTGCCACACCGTTCTTAATTAGACCCCTACTGCGGGTCATTCGTCGTCCTGGCTTTTTGCGCGCTGTGCTCAAAACGGTCTATAGCAATCGTGACTATGTCACCGATGAGTTAATCTCTAGCTTTGCGATTCCTGCCTATGATCGAGGCGCTGCCAAGGTGCTTTGTCGATTGGTGCAGGCCAGAACGCAAAACGATTTCAGCCTCAACACCAAGACGTTACTCCAAGACTTAGATCTGCCCATGCTGTTGCTCTGGGGTGAGCAAGATCGAGTCATTCCGCTCACTTGGGGACGGCAGCTGCCGTTGATCAATCCTCAGCTTAAGATGGTAGAAATCCCCGATAGCGGCCACTGCCCGTATGATGAGTGTGCTGATCGGGTTAACCAAGAAATTCTTGCCTGGGTCAGGCTGTGTATTGAACCGAAAGGCTCATCCTGTGATCGGTAAGTATCGCGGTGTTGAATTGCGGGAGCCAGTGCAGACCGCACATTAATCGGCGATCGCTCCAACGCTGAGAGTACCTGACATCGACCATTGAGATCTTGACAACGGATTTTCTCAATATCTGGTAAGGGGGCTTACCGGGTATTTTTTTGGATATTTTTTGGGGTCAAATCGCACCTAGCCGATCTGACGCCCGCTGCCCGCCAAACCGCTCGGCAATGATGTCGTCATAGGTATCGGCAATGGTGACAACCGAAAGAATACAGGTTTGCAGCTCCATCAGATCCATATGTTCGCCGCCCAGTACCGTGTGGGCAAACATGACTTGTCCCTCTGTCCCTAAGTGAAAGGCTCCAAACAACATCCGTTGGTTTTCGTAGAGCAAGTACTGCATCAAGTCTGCGTCAATTGCACTATTGAAGGTGACACAGCTGCACGCTTTCACAATCACCAACTCTCGTGCATCCCACGGATGCACTTGCCACGGCAACACCTCAACAGCCACTCTGGCCGAGCCATAGGTCAGCTCAAATCGGGGTGCGTCGGGGACTGCATGCAGCGATTGGTTGAACAAGGTAGCCTGAGCCAAATACTCTGCAACCTTTTGATAGGACAGTGATTGAACATCGCTGGCAAACGAGAGCACCATGAGCAGATGGGTAAAAAAATGATGGATAACGCGGTAGAGCGGCGATCGCCCCATAGCAACCACTTCTGCTTTAGAGTAACGCGATACGCGCTCTGCGCAGGCAAGCCAACGCCCCCCATCAACCACCGTCACGCGCTAACCAGTTCTCACAAAGATGGCTCCTGCAATTAACAGGAGCCATCTTTGCGCCGATTCAAACGACTGAACAAATTAGAACGGGATCGACGGGGCTCGAACCCGCAACTTCCGCCGTGACAGGGCGGTGCTCTAACCAATTGAACTACGATCCCAACAAAAGGCGCAGTCTCTATAGTGCAGTAACTATTCTAATTTGTCAAACAACTTCTTTACTCTCACCTGTTCAACCCTGCTCAACCTGGCGCTGACGGATGGCGATGCTGGCACAATAGGCGCGTGACTTCGCAGAATCCGTCTACTTCGGCTGTGGTGGTCACATAGGTCGGCTGGTAGGTCAGGCGATCGCGGTAGTGCAGCACATTGGCCACGCCGATTGAGTGGGGAAAGCGATCGCCATTAAACAAACTTTCGTCATTGGGGCTATCGCCAATCGTCAAAATCTGATCGGGAGTAATGCCGGGAAAGTGGGTTTGCAACACGCCCAGCAAGGCCACCGCTTTGTCTTGCTCCAACGGTTTGATGTGGCACTGCACGGTGCTGTAGGTAAAGCCCCAGCCTTGGGCAAGGCAGCGATCGCCCATTGTTTGCAATGCTGCCAAACTCAGCCCTGCCACGCCAAATGTCCAGTCCGTTAGCCGAAACCGATTGTCGGCGGTTGCTTGAATTTGGGGAAACTCTTGCTGTAAACCTGCAAACATCTGCGCTAGTTTGTGGCGATGCGTGGAAACTGAGGCAATGGGCACCAGCAGTTCGGGTTCCAGATCACCGGGATCATACAGGCCGCCATTTTCGGCGATCGCCCCTGCCACAGGCAAGTAGGCCACCACCCCATTCACCCAGCCCGCCGACCGCCCTGTCACAATCAGCACTGGTAGCCCGATTTCTGCCAAGGCGTTAAGCGATCGCAGCAAATCGGCGGTAAATTTCCCCCCTCGCGTCAATGTGCCGTCCATGTCTGTTGCGATCAACCGAATAGACTGGAGCGTCCTAGGAGATAGGGTGTGAAGAGGCGCAAAAGACATACGGCAAGAAAATCAGAACAAAGAACGAAAGTCTCCCCTTTATTTTCGGCTGATTTTGGCTTTATTTTCGGCGTCTTCTCTCCTACCCGATTCCTGAACCTTTCTCCTCATAACGAAGTATCCTGATTGGGCAGATGGATTGCATTTTGGATTGCGTTTCAGGATAGGTATGGGCGAACTGACGACGGATCAACGCAACTATTATTATTTGTTTGAAGGAGAGCGAGCGGGCATTCACAAGTCAATCTTGGCGGCTCTGTATGAGGTGCATCAAAGCCCCAACTTGACCGATACCGAGG
>CASBQJ010000008.1 GCA_949127705.1 Synechococcales cyanobacterium PMM_0085 | reverse complement strand
GCAGACCTATCTATTACTCGGTTTAAGTCTGGCGATCGCCTGCGGTTGATGGTTGTTGGGTTTCCAGACTTGTCCGGCGAGCAGGTAATCTCAACCGAGGGCACAGTGCAACTGCCTTTGGCCGGATCGGTTCCAATTAGCGGACTGACAATGGTCGAGGCGACCGAGCAAATTACCCAAGCGTTGCAACCCTATGTCCGCCGTCCTCAAGTGGGGTTAGCGATCGTCAGCCTCAGTCCAATTCGGATTAGTGTTACCGGAGAAGTTGTTCAACCTGGCCCTCGCATGCTTGCGGCAACAGAAACCGAGAATAACACTTCCATTCCTTTAAGCCGGGTGCTCACTCTAGTAGGTGGCATTACACCCAATGCCGATTTGCGTAACATTACCATTCGTCGCAAAACCCCCACTCGGATGAGCGATCGGTTGGGCATGGCCCAGACTGAGACTGAAGTGACGGTAGATCTCTGGGAAGCTATTCAGAGTGGTGATTTGGCGTCAGACGTCAAAATTTACAATGATGATGAAATTGTCATACCCACTGCGCTAGTGAGCAACGCTAATCAGCAAGTATTGTTATCTTCTACTCTGGCTCCCAACAAAATTACCGTCAATGTCTCGGGAGAGGTTCACGAGCCAGGGCAAGTGGAAATCGCAGCTACGTCAGATGTGAGCGCAGCGGTGGCGGCAGCGGGAGGGATTACCGAAAATGGCAGCCGGCACTCGATTTTGCTACTGCGGATGCTGCCCGATGGTCGGATGGGTAGCCAAACCTTTGAATTTGGTAGCACGTCCGAACCGCTGAGAAACGGAGATCTCGTTTTAGTACAGCAATCTGGTCGTGGTCAAGTGAATGGATTCTTTGAGTTACTAGGGCATATTATCTCTCCACTAAATCCACTCATTCGATTGTTCGGTAATTAGCTTGCTCAATTCATTTACGGTCAGTCTTTACTCGCTTCCAGGTTCATCAATATTGTGAAACCTTAAACTACTGTGTCAATTTATCCAGTTCAAAAATCTTTTTTTTCAACACTTGGACTTGTAAGCGTAGTGACGCTACTTGGCATCGCTACAGGTGTTCTTGCCAATTTTGGATTAATTTATCTGGTTGGGATTGCGGTGGTGATCATCACGCTCTGCCTATTTTTTAAGCACTTTGAATTCACCGTTCTGGGCCTGCTCATTCTGAGAAGTACGCTTGATGCCTTTTCAAAGCAGCAGCTTCCATCTGCTTTTGCGATTGGTGTTGATTTGCTGGTTTTACTTTATGTCATCGTCCGACTGCTGAAACGGCAAACAGTAAAAACAGATGGCTTTTTCTGGTTTCTTGCAGCATGGGTTGCTCTCCAAGCCGTGTGGGTGGCGCTGTCAGGACTAGGTGCACTAGGTTCTAGCAGTTCACTCATGATGGTCGGTGTGCGCGAATGGATTCGAGTCTTTTCTGGGGTGATGGTCTACCTACTGGTGATGCAGCTTAGAGGGCGAATACCGGCTCAAAAAGTCGTCATGAGTTTGTTTTTAAGCTTGGCCGTGCCGCTGTTAGCAGGCACCTTGCAAATGACAGTGCCGCCCTCCATGCTACCTTCATTTCTTGTGTTTCAAAGTGGCTTTTCAATCGAAGCAGGCTCCCGCATAAACGGCACGTTGGGCCATCCCAATGCATTCGCTACGTTTTCATTATTTTTTCTGGGTTTAACGCTGTGGAAACTCCCTCAAGCGAAACATCGGTTGCCTTGGCTGTTGCTAGCAGGGGCATTGGCGTTTTTTCTCGTCAGCACTAAGTCCCTCACTGGACTGGTGATGCTGGTGGCATTTATCCCGGCCTATCTTGCCCCTCGGTTGAATATTATCAACTTCGTAGGAGGGCTGGTGCTAGCGGTCATCATTATTGTGTTATTCTCCAATTCGGAATTAGGGCAAGAACGCCTCATCTCGTTGTATGGAACGCCGCTGCTCAATCCAGATATTGATATTTCTCGGGCTATTTTGATGAGTTGGAACGATGGCAATAGCTTTAACTGGCGGATCTCCCAGTGGTCATATCTGCTCAAAGCTTGGCAAGATTCTCCCCTATTGGGACATGGATTAGATACATCTCGTTTCCTCACGCCCCTTGCTAGTTATGCCCACAATGATTATGTTCGATTCTTAGCAGAGGAAGGAATCGTGGGATTTGTTTTATTTTTGGTGCTGATTGGCATGTTATTTTTGCGTCTGACTCAATTGGCGGTTGCAGTACCACCGCGATCGCCCAAACGCAACCTTTGTTTAATCATGATAGCGATTCTTAGCTCAATGCTAGTGGCTATGTGTGCTGGAAATGTTTGGAATCATACAACGTTATATTTTTATTGGTGGAGCCTTATGGCAGTGCTGGGTTGGGATTGGGAACATGTCCCAGAAAATCAGATAGAAGCGTATCAGGAGAGTTAATGCGGGGCTGCTGGCGATCGCCAACAGCCCGTTTTACCTACTAGTCTAATTTTTAACTAAGGCTGTATTCCAGTATGTCTGACAAAAATAATCTGAAAGAAAAGGTGCTCCGAGGGGGAGTTTCTATGACAGTACGGCAACTGCTGGTTGCTGGCTTGTCACTGCTAAATGTGCTGGTAATTGCCCGCATATTAGGCCCTGGAATGTATGGCATCGTCACCATTATCCTCAGTATTTTCTATTTCTTAAATCAAGTTTGCCGCCTGGGATTACAGGTTTATTTGGTACGCAAAACAGATTTAACCCCTGAAGAACCGATTCAAATTCAGGCATTTTATAACTTCCTTGGCATTGCTTTATGCATTATTTTTGCAGGTGTTGCTCCTGTAATCGGTTGGTGGACTGGTAAGCATGAAGTGACCATCGGCTTGCAGGCCATCTTACCTGCCCTTTGGCTCGATCTGATGGCACGGGTTCCAACCAGTATGCTGGAACGAGAACTTAGCTTTCATAAAGTCGGAGTCCTAGAAGCCGTTTCCAAGATTGTCATGTATCTTTCCATGATTCCCTTGGTACTAATGGGCTGGGGATATTGGGGAGCGATCGTCGGAACAGTTTTAGGTTATATCGTCCAAGCCGCAATGGCCTACTACTACTACCCAGTTCCCTGGCGCTGGAGTTGGAAATGGCAGGTGATTAAACCCGCCTTAGATTATGGTTTAACCTACTCTGGCTCTGATTGGATTTTGAACCTGCGGCGGTTAAGACTGCCCCTGCTGGTCAGCCGCTTGGGTGGAGTCGAAGTAGTAGGCTATATCAGCATCGCCATTCGCCTCGCGGAACAATTGGCAATCTTGCGACTCGTGGTACGCCGGATGTCGATTAGCGTTATGGCAAAATTGGTAGACAAACCCGAGCGAGCACTTTATGCTATCAGTCAAGGGATGTCTTACCAGGCGTTATTAATT
>CASBQJ010000007.1 GCA_949127705.1 Synechococcales cyanobacterium PMM_0085 | reverse complement strand
GGCGTATAGCGCCGATCGGTCGGCCCGACTAGCCACAGTTCGTAGTGGTGGCGATCGCGCAATCCAGCAAAAGCGCTGACCAGCCGCTGCACATTTTTGGGCAGATCATGCCGTCCTAAGTACATAAAATAGGGCTGAGTGGGCAGGTCTAGGAATTGAAAATTGTCGGTATCGTAGGCCAGCGGAATCGGCGTAATTTTCTCAGCCGCAATCCCAAATGTTTCGACTACTTCGTTAGCCGTCGCCGCAGAATTGCATAAAATATGCTGCGCCTGCGCTAGTACCTGCGGGACGTAATAGCGAAAATAGGGCGTTAACGGCGATGTCCAGTTAGGAAAGCGCAGTGGAATTAAATCGTGCACCATCACCACAGATCGGCAGGTTGACCATAAAGGCGCTTCTGGCACCGGAGAAAAGAGCAGCTCGGCGTGTAAGTCTCGATAAATTTGAGGCAGCTGAAACTGAGTCCAAAGCAGGCGTCGCAGATGTCCCCATTTGCCATTTTCTGCACTCATGTTTGCTGGAATTGGATAGTAGGAAAAACCTTGAACGGCTCCATTTAACAAGCTGCCCTCTAACCCCGTTGGAGCCAGTAAGGTGAGGTTGGGCAGGGCGAGCTTTGGCACCAAATTTGCGGCATAGGTTGCTAACCCAGTCGGCTTTTGACCCACAAGAGACAGGTTGACAATCAGGTCGCTCTGGGCTTTTAACATTCAGCTTTTTAACTTTCATTCAGTCTTTCAATTGTTGCATGAGATAATTATCAAAGCTATTAACCTCAATTCCTTACGACACTAATGCTTACGGTTGCCCTGCCCAAAGGCAGTTTATTAGAAGACAGCATTCGCCTCCTGCGTGCCGTCGGGCTAGACTTTAGCGGCTTTTTAGATCCGTCTAACCGCCAGCTCGAAATCTGGGATGCGAGCCATACCGCCAAGGGGCTGCTGGTGCGCAACTACGACGTGCCTGTTTATGTGGAATATGGGCAGGCGCAGCTGGGCATCATTGGCTATGACGTGTTGCAAGAAAAACAGCCCAAGGTGGCGCACCTGGCAGATTTGGGCTTTGGCCGCTGTCGGATGTCGGTCGCAGTGCCTGCCTCTAGCCCATACCAGTCGGTGCTGCAACTGCCGCCCCACTGCCGGATTGCGTCTAAGTTTGTCCGCTGTGCCCATGACTATTTCCAAAGCCTCGACTTGCCTGTAGAAATTGTGCCGCTCTATGGCTCGGTCGAGCTAGGCCCCATTACTGGCATGTCGGAGGCAATCGTCGATTTGGTCGCCACTGGCCGCACGCTCAAAGAAAACAATTTGATTGAAATTGAGCAGCTGTTTGAGACTACGGCGCGCTTAATTGCCCATCCGCTCAGCTATCGGCTCAACCAAGATGGGCTAAAGCAGATTATTGATCGGCTGCGAGAGTTGGCGATCGCCGAAACCGCAGCCCTATAGGTCATCGGGCATTCACCCTCACTCACCCTCACTCATCGGGTTTGGCTGACGGCAGCCGTGCCGAATTCAACTGCGCCCAGCTGATCAACGGCAGCAGGTAGAGGTAGCAGGCAAATGGAATGAATCCAAAGCCGGCATGCAGCACCGTAGCTGGAACCAGTCCGGCAATGTTCCAGGGGATCAGCGGCGACAGCACCACTACGGTGTTTTCTAAGTCGAGGGCGAGGCGATCGCGGCCATCGGGCAGCTCGCCATAGTTGGGGGTCACCAGCTGCTGGGTGAGCAAAATGGCGATCGTTTGGGTGCAGCCAAACGTAGCGGTGGCCATGCCGACCCAACAAGTGGTGAAAAAACACTGGCGGCGCGATTTGATCCCGACGATGGCGCTGTTTAGCTTGTGCAAAATCTGCGTTTCTGCAACAATGCCCACGAACGCCGTTGATAAAATGACCACAACCGACACCCGCAGCATGGCCACTATGCCGCCGTCTTTAAAGATGTCAGAGAGCGGTGAGGCCGAATCTAACTTGAACCCCAGCGCCATAAACCGGATCAGATCTAGCACCGTGTAGTGCTGCACCCCCATGGCCAGAGCGATCGCCCTCCCAATCCTCCACAGCATCGACCGGGTGACGCTAACGTGAGCCAGCGACAGCAGCAAAATAATTAGAGCCGGCAGCAGGGCAATAGGCGCAATCTGAAATGTTTGTTGCGTCTGTGCCAGAAACGTTTGATTCTCGACCCGCACCGGATTGAATAGGGACAACCCTGCATAAATCACCAGCGACACCCCCAGCGGCAGCAGTGCCGTTTTCCACATGGCGCGAATGTTGCCATAAAGCTGCGTTTGGGTGATTGAGGCAATCAAAATGGCGCTAGATGACATGGCAGAACAGCGATCGCCGACATAGGCTCCGGCAATAATTGCGCCCGCAATCACCGCCGAATTAGCGCCACTGCCATTCGCCATAATCATCAGCGCCACCCCCACGGTACTCACTGCGCCAAAGGAGGTGCCAATGAGCAGCGATACTACACTGGTTAGCCCAAAGGCAGCCAACACAAACCACGGGGGGTTAATCCACTGCATGCCGTAATCCACAATGGTAGGTACTGTGCCAGCCGCCATCCAAGCGGACGTAACAGCGCCAATTAATAGCAACACTTTTAACAGGAGTTTGTGCAAGGGTCGGCGTTTGTCCACCGTGATGAAACGAGTTTCAGCCAAGGGCATGGCGATGGCACCAATCCAGAGGGAAAAAAAGGCTGGTTATGGACGCTGGTGAGTGAAGCGGTGATTGTCTTTGAAGTGGCGCTAAGTCGGAGCCGTGCGATTGCC
>CASBQJ010000006.1 GCA_949127705.1 Synechococcales cyanobacterium PMM_0085 | reverse complement strand
CCAGCGCTCTATGGCGGTGAGGCTCATCCCAGCGTGTATTTGGTCGATGCAGAACGCGATACGTCTGAGCTGGCCTTGGCCAAAGCCGCGTTGAGCGCCAACATTCCCATATTGGGGATTTGTCGCGGCATGCAGATGCTGAATGTGGCCACTGGCGGCGATTTGGTCACCCATGTGCCCGACCTGTATGGCGATCGCACCCTCCATCGACTGGATCATCCCCGTCGGCCCGTCGAACACACCGTTCAAATTAGTCCCGATAGCCGTCTGGCTCAGCTCTTGGGAACTAGCGCGATCGCCCCTACGATCAGCGTCGTCTCTTGGCATCACCAGGCGGTGAAGGCGATCGCCCCCGCCTGGACAGTCGTCGCCCAGGCCGACGATGGCCTGATCGAAGCGATCGAACACCAACAGCATCCGTGGCTGCTCGCCGTGCAGTGGCATCCCGAATTGTCCTTAGATGCGCCCGTGCATCAACGGTTTTTTCAAGGGTTTGTCAGCTCGGCGATTGCCGCTCGGGATCACGTTTAATTGATGGCATCGCCCGTCACGGAACAGGTCAAATGACAGGCCAAATGACAGGCCAAATAATAGGTTCAATAACAGGAACTCATCTATGCGTTTAGCGAATAAAGTTGCATTGATTACGGGCGCAGGGAGCGGCATTGGTCGTGAGTCGGCGCTGCTGTTTGCCAAAGAAGGCGCGGCGATCGCGGTAGTCGATCTGAACGAAGCGGCGGGGCAAGAGACCGTGGCTCTAGTGGCAGCCGCAGGCGGTAGAGCCGTTTTCATTCGAGCTGATGTCTCTAAGGCGGCTGATGTCGAACAGATGATTGCTGCGACCGAGTCCGCGTTTGGCGGGCTGCATGTGCTGTTCAATAATGCAGGCATCTTCCATCCTGATGATGGTTCTGTATTAGACACCGACGAAGCGATTTGGGATTTGACCATCAATATCAATCTCAAAGGCGTGTTTTTGGGCTGTAAATATGGCATTCCGGCACTGCTGCGCTCCGGTGGTGGTTCGATTATTAACACGGCCTCATTTGTGGCGGTTGTCGGTGCGGCCACGGCTCAAATTGCCTACACGGCCAGCAAAGGCGGCGTCTTGTCCCTAACGCGCGAAATCGCCGTAGAGTTTGCCCGCCAAAATATTCGCGTCAACGCCCTCTGCCCTGGCCCGGTCGAAACACCGCTGCTCGAAGA
Source organism: Synechococcales cyanobacterium PMM_0085 (assembly GCA_949127705.1). Classification (GTDB taxonomy): domain Bacteria; phylum Cyanobacteriota; class Cyanobacteriia; order Elainellales; family Elainellaceae; genus CASBQJ01. The sequence goes on along the minus strand of CASBQJ010000006.1, from coordinate 12,567 downwards.
ACTGCTGGCCGATCCAGCCCGCCGTCAGCGCCGCCTGGTACATATTCCCCCCGGTCGCTTTGCCAAAGCGCAGGAAATCGCTCAGGCGGCCTTGTTTTTGGCTACCGATGAGGCATCGTTTGTCAATGGCTCCACTTTCTTGGTTGATGGCGGGATCACAGCGGCCTACGTCACCGCTGAATGAGATCACAGGTCAGGCGTAGAGACGTGATTAATCGCGTCTCTACGCCTAAACCATGCGGATGCCTGCCATGTCCATAAAATTTTCGTGTTTTAAACCCCCGATCGCTTCAGCGATCGATGAAATCACGATTTGCTAGGGCAATTGCCAAGCGCATCACAGAATCTCTAGGTTAAGATGCGATAAAACTTAACAAATTACTGTTAATCCGTGACCGCGATCGCTCCATCAGCGCCCGTGAATTCAGTTCGGTTTAGCCAGTCCTAGTCAATACGGAGAACCCATCACATGGACTCGACCACGGAAAAGCAGCTTCATCGGGTCGTCATTGTCGGCGGCGGTTTCAGCGGGCTATACGCGGCCAAAGCTCTAGGTCGTGCCCCCGTCAGTGTGACCTTGGTTGACAAGCGCAACTTTCATCTATTTCAGCCGTTGCTCTATCAAGTGGCCACGGGCACGCTGTCTCCAGCCGATATCTCTTCACCGCTGCGAGGAATTTTGAGCGATCGCAAAAATACCAGCGTCGTCATGGAAGAGGTGGCAGACCTTGATCCAGCGCGACAGGTTTTGGTGCTCAAAGGCGAAGACTTGCCCTACGACACCCTGGTGGTTGCGACCGGGGTTAGCCATCACTATTTCGGCAACGATCAATGGCGCGAAACGGCTCCGGGTCTCAAAACAATCGAAGATGCCCTGGAAATGCGACGTCGAATTTTTATGGCATTTGAGGCGGCAGAACAGGAAACTGACCCAGAAAAACGTAAAGCTTGGCTGACATTTGTGATCATCGGCGGTGGGCCGACGGGGGTAGAATTGGCGGGGGCGATCGCCGAATTGGCCTATCGCACGCTCACCGAAGATTTCCGCAACATTGACACCACCGAAGCCCAAATCCTATTGCTTGAAGGGCTAGATCGGATCTTGCCACCCTACGATCCCGAACTTTCGGTAAAAGCCGCCGAATCCTTGGCTAACTTAGGTGTGACGGTTCGCACCAAGACTCTCGTGACCAACATTGACAACAACGTGGTCACCCTGCGGCATGGGGATCACACAGAGCAACTCTCGGCCAAAACTATCCTGTGGGCAGCGGGCGTCAAAGCGTCGGGCATGGGGCAAGTGCTGGCCGAAAAAACCGGGGTGGCGCTTGATCGCGTTGGCCGGGTCATGGTAGAACCAGACTTTAGCCTCGCCGGACATCCTAGTATTTTTGTGATTGGGGATCTGGCTCACTATGCCCACCAAGGCGACAAGCCACTGCCTGGGGTGGCTCCGGTGGCGGTTCAAGAGGGCGAGTACGTAGCTAGACTGATCCAAAAACGGCTGCAAGGCGCTCCTATTCCCGCGTTTGTCTACAAAGATACCGGCAGCTTGGCGGTGATTGGGCAAAACGCGGCGGTAGTCGATTTGGGCTTCATTAAATTTTCGGGTTCCCTAGCTTGGTTTACCTGGATATTTGCACACATCTACTACTTAATTGAGTTCGACAATAAGCTAATTGTGCTACTCCAGTGGGGCTGGAACTACTTCACCCGCAAGCGCGGTGCCCGACTGATTACGGGCGAAGGGGCAATGGCTCAATCCGCAGAAGTCGATGCCGATGGCAACTATCGGGTGCCCGCCGGGGTGAAGTGAAAAAATGGAGCAGGGAGGGGAACCGTTGTGCTTTTGATTGCCCTGCCTGACGCGCATTCTCACTCACAGATCTGGACGCCAACATTAACTATTAATGCAATCTGTATCGGAGAGTGACCACTTTTTGATACTAATTCACCTGAGATTTGCTTTCATTTTTGCACTTCAGGAGAAACGGCTATGCTTACATCCGGTTTACTGGCAACTGTTCCCGCTACGTTGGCGTGGAGTCCTAATGTCGCGATTGTCATGATTTTGTGCAATATTGTGGCGATCGCCATTGGCAAACTTACGATTCAGCAGCCTCACGTGGGGCCTGAGTTGCCATCTCCTAATCTGTTTGGGGGTCTGAGTTTGGGTGCTCTATTGGGCACCACTTCCCTGGGACATATTCTCGGAGCTGGGGTAATTTTGGGCTTGTCTAACATCGGTGCCCTCTAAGGCGTGGAGTTTAAGTTCACAGTTTTGAGTTTTGAATTCTGAGCTGATCCCCTAACCTAAAATCTAGACCTGATTGAATCTTGGTTCCTGACTAAAACGCCCTGCTGTCGCTGTGGGGCGTTTTAGTAAGCCAATTTTTATCGGCAAATTTTTATAGATTGCATCAGATTGCCTGATTACCTCTCTGACCCCCTCAAAAATGTAGAGAAAGATAACGTAAAGATTGGCTTTGATTGAGGAGTCTATATGAAGCGCATGGTCACTGTAACATCTGAGGAAATTGCCCAGTATCGATCTGAGCTGTCGGCAGACAGTGGAGCCTTAGCGGCGTTGGACGTCGCGGAAGACTGTGAGGGTGATTTGGAGGATGCCGCGATCGCCCTAGCCCTGAAGGCTGGCCAAGAACCCGACCAATCGGATCGCTGGCTAGAAGGGTTTGCCAAACGCTGGCGAGCTTACATTTGTCAGTCTGGGTTTCGCCAGAGTGTGGGGACAGGGGCGATCGCTAAGGGGGTGCAGTTGCTGGCCGCAGAAATGGCCATTCCATCGGGCCTAGCGACATTGGTCTTGATTTATATCCATAAAACGGGTGTGGATATTTTCTGCAAGCCGCTTGAAGAAAAGCTGTGAGCAGAACTGGAGCGGTAACCTGCGGAGAAAGGCGTAGATCTAGGTGGAATCGTGCAGGCATCTTGTTAAGCTGCTTAAATAAAGATTTCGTAATCAAGACCACCATTTTGGAAGACATTCGGAAGAAATACCTAAACCTGCCCTGATCCCCGGATGTAGTCAGTACAGTAATAGCTAGGGAGTGCGTAAGACGTCATGGAGTGACGGCTGAACCACTCGCAATCTGTTATTCAAGACGTATTAAGTTTGTTGTTTAAAACCCCCGGATTTTGTTGCGTACTTGGTTGGAATCGAAGGAGGCTGGCGCATGACTAATTCTGCTCTACCGATGAATTTAGTTTCTGCGGAAAGCAAAACCGCTGCTGTGGCTCGCGCCCAAGCAACGGGGCGAATTCGGTGGCTGGTGTGGAAGTTGGCGATCGCCACGCTGCTATTAATGGCGATCGGTAGCGCTACCCGTGTGATGAATGCAGGGCTGGCCTGCCCCGACTGGCCACTGTGCTACGGCACCCTGTTCCCCGGCGCACAGATGAACCTCCAAGTGTTTTTGGAGTGGTTTCATCGGTTAGATGCGGCTCTGATTGGCTTCTCTACCCTGGGATTGGTAGCATTAAGCGCCTGGTATCGCCGCGCGTTGCCCAGTTGGGTGCCGCTGATGTCGCTGTTTGCCCTGGGGCTAATTCTATTTCAGGGCGTGTTGGGTGGGTTAACGGTGACCCAGCTGCTGCGATTTGATATTGTGACCGCTCACTTAGGGACAGCGCTGCTGTTCTTTACGACGCTGTTGATTATGGGCGTGGCGCTGCTGCCTTACCAGGGCACCGGCACCGTCGGGAAACTGCCCTGGGTTAGCCTGGTTGCCACCGGGTTAGTCTACCTCCAAAGCCTGTCCGGCGGGCTGGTTGGGTCACGCTGGGCCTTGCATCAATGCCTGGATGGATCGCAGCTATGCAGCGTCATGAACAGTCACTTACTTGGCGTTGTGCCGGCGAGTGTATCGGTGCTGGCGATCGCCGCCCTGGTGTGGCGCACTCCTGCCTTGCACCCGGCGCTGCGACGGCTAGGCACAATGGCCGTTGGGTTTTTGGCACTACAGGTGCTCTTGGGCGTCGCCACGTTTCGGATGCACTTGCAGGTAGAACTGCTGACCGTTGCGCATCAAATGATTGGTGCCTGCCTACTGGGAACGCTGGTCTGCTTTACCACACTGGGAATGCGCGATCGCCACAGCATTAAGCTGGCTACCCCCCCAATGGGCGACAGGTCGTCTTCCGGCATCATGCCGACCGGATTGGTCTAGCTGATTAGAGCCAATTAAGTACTTTCTGGTCAACCTGACTTCAGTTCCAGCGATTGCCAGATTTCAAACCATTGCTTTAGGAATTTCAGAATGCAAGAAATGATTTCTCCCAATGCCCCCCGCCATCATGAAAATTTGGGGCAGTTGATCCAAAGTTATTGGCAATTAACGAAACCGCGCATCATCATTTTGCTGCTGGTCACCACCGCTGGCAGCATGTGGATTGCGGCAGAGGGCCAGGTCGATCCCTTTTTGGTGCTGGTGACTTTGGTGAGTGGGGCGCTAGCAGCAGCCTCGGCCAATACGATCAACTGCCTCTACGACCGCGACATTGACTATGATATGGAGCGCACTCGGCACCGTCCCTTGCCCTCCGGCCGGATTCAACCCCGAGATGCGCTGATTTTTGCGATCGCCCTTGCCCTGATTTCCTTCAGCTTGCTGACGGTGTATGCCAACCTGCTGAGCGCTTGCCTTGCCATGTCAGGGATTGTCACCTACGTCTTGGTCTACACCCACTGGCTCAAGCGCCACAGCACCCAAAACATTGTGATTGGCGGTGCCGCTGGTGCGATCCCCCCCTTGGTCGGCTGGGCGGCTGTGACTGGAGAGCTAAGCTGGGCGGCCTGGGTCTTTTTTGCCATCATCTTTTTCTGGACACCGCCCCATTTTTGGGCTCTTGCCATGATGATCCGCGAGGACTATAAAAAGGTGGGCATCCCCATGCTGCCTGTGGTGGCTGGAGAAGTAGAAACCGCTAAGCAGATCTGGATCTATACGCTGATCATGATTCCCGTGACGCTGCTGCTGGTGTATCCCCTGCATGTGATGGGTGCCGTTTATACCGTGATTGCGCTGCTGCTGGCGGGTATCTTTTTGGCCAAAGCTTGGGCACTGCTAGAAAACCCAGGCGATTATGCCACGGCGCGATCGCTGTTCAAATACTCCATCTTTTATATGATGCTGCTCTGCGCCGGGATGGCCGTGGATAGTCTACCCATTACCCACCAAGTGATGGGAGCGATCGCCCAAAACTTCGATGGATTGCTCAACTCCTCGTTTTTGAGTCAAATCGTTTTGAGGTAATTTCAGGACAATCCCTAGTTCAAGGCATAAATCGTTTGTGATCAAAGCCAGGAAACGATTCATCCCACAGGTCTTCTAAAATAAGAAGTGAGACAGGTACTAATCCCACAGGATTCGAGGCAAATGGCTCCCGCAGTTGTAATCGAAAAGCTTCAGAAACGCTATGGCAGCGTTGACGCCGTTAAAGATGTTTCATTAACGATTGAATCGGGCGAAATTTTTGGACTGCTAGGCCCTAACGGAGCCGGTAAAACAACGACGTTGCGCTGTCTTTGTACCCTAGCCACTCCCGACAGCGGCCAGATTCAAGTGTCGGGTGATTCTGTATTGACCCATCCTCGGCGCGCTCGTCAACGGCTCGGCTATGTGGCTCAAGAAGTAGCGCTAGATAAGGTGCTGACCGGGCGTGAGCTGCTAGAGCTACAGGCGGCGCTTTACCATATCCCTCGTGCCCAAATCAAAGGCCGGATTGCTCAAGTCGTCTCTTTACTGAGTCTCAGTGAGTGGATCGATCAAAAAACAGGCACCTATTCGGGCGGTATTCGTAAACGGCTAGATCTGGCGGCGGGCTTGCTGCATCAACCAGATGTCTTGGTACTAGATGAACCCACTGTGGGACTAGATATTGAAAGCCGAGTGGCCGTATGGGACTTTTTGCGCCAGCTGCGCACCGCTGGAACGACGGTGCTGATTACTAGCCATTATTTGGAAGAAGTGGATGCTCTAGCAGACCGGGTGGCCATTATTGACAAAGGACTAGTCATTGCCACCGGTACACCCTCAGCGCTGAAAGACGGGCTCGGAGGCGATCGCATCACGCTGCGCCTGCGAGAGTTTACCCCCGCTGCCGAAGCAGAGAGCACCAAAGTGATGCTCTCTGCCTTGTCTTTTGTCCAAGATGTGATCATCAACGAAGCCCAGGGTAATTCGCTTAATTTGGTAGTAGAACCGCAAAGCGATGCCCTGCTGACCATTCAGCAAGCCCTAAAAGAGGCGGGATTACCAACGTTTGGCATTTCCCAGTCCCGTCCTAGCCTAGACGATGTCTACCTGGCCGCTACGGGGCAAACGTTACTTGATGCTGATCTGGCGGCTGTGGCGCTGCGGGATCCCAAAAAAGAGAAAAAACAGAGCATGCGTTAGGCTAGTGAGTAAGATCTTTAGCAAATGTGTGTCCTAGCGGAACCGCCTTTAAACAGAAATAATACGAAAGGAATGGTACTCATGAGCCAGACAGTCACCCCGCCCCAGGCAAATCTGGATCAACTGCGTCCGGCTGGAGGCACAGCGGCGATCGCCGCTCAATCGTCAGAGTTTAGCGATTTTGTCCAAGAAACAGCGGCGCTGACCAAGCGCCTGTTTATCCAGCTCCAGCGGCGTCCCAGTACGCTAATGGCAGGTTTAATTCAGCCCGTCATGTGGCTTGTGTTGTTTGGGGCGCTGTTTCAAAATGTGCCACCAGGTCTATTTGGCGGCAGTGAAAACTATGGACAGTTCCTCGGCGCAGGAGTAATGGTATTCACGGCTTTTGGCGGCGCGCTCAACGCCGGATTGCCCGTCATGTTTGACCGAGAGTTTGGGTTCTTAAATCGGTTATTAGTTGCGCCACTAGTCTCCCGCTTTTCAATTGTGGCCGCCTCTGCCATTTTTATTACGACGCTGAGCGTGCTGCAAACCGCGATTATTATTGCGATGAGTGCCTGCTTGGGCGCAGGGTTGCCTGGTCTGCCGGGGTTGGCTTTAGTTGGAACCATCGTGCTGCTGTTGGTGGTAGCCGTCACCGCGATTAGCCTAGGTCTAGCGTTTGCCCTGCCCGGTCACATCGAACTAATCGCCGTCATCTTCGTGACCAATCTACCGCTGCTGTTTGCCAGTACGGCTCTGGCTCCGCTCAGCTTTATGCCCAATTGGCTTCAGTGGGTGGCATCCCTCAATCCACTCAGCTATGCCATCGAACCCATCCGCTACATCTACAATCATGCAGACTGGTCGCTAGCCAGTGTGGTGATGCAGACTCCTTTTGCCGAGGTAACGCTTGCAGGGTCGCTACTGGTGCTGGTTGGGTTTGGTGCCGTTGCCTTACTCAGCGTTCGGTCTTTGCTCAGCCGCAGTTTTGCTTGAGAGCTGAACCAGGCCGGGTTAGGTTCGCTACACTCAAAGATACAGGAGCAATTCTTGTCGTTGCTTCGTCGTGATGTAGGGATACATCTCGCCTGCTGCTAACCTCAAAAAAATTATGAAACTACCTGTTTTGGCTGGAATTGGTCTTTTGTCGGCGCTGTCGGTGGCCACCATTCAACCCGTCAGTGCCCAATCGGCGACTGATTTGAATCAAGGGTCTGCCAACGAAGAGTCGAGCGACTTGTTTTCTGAGCGTGACAATGCTGGCGTCAATAGCATCCTGGACTTGATCCACAACGCCCAGTTTGGCAGCATTCGCACTCAAGAACAGTTTCGTCAAGATCAAGAGCAAAATATTGACTCTGCGGCTCAAGAATTTCGCAACCGCCAGCAACAGCTACTGCGCCAGTCGCAAGATGCTAGTACGCCACCTGCACCTGCGCCTTCACAGCAAAATTAGAGATTTTCTTAGACCGCTGCTATGTCTCATGCCCAGGATATTCTGCGATTCTGGTTTGGAGAACCACAGACCCATGACGCCGCCTATGCTCAACGGCGATCGCTGTGGTTTGGCAAACGTGCTGCGACCGATCAGATCATTCGCGATCGCTTCCTAGGACTGCATCGTCAAGCAGCGGCAGGCGAGCTTGACCACTGGCAGGACAATGCGGCAAGCTGCTTGGCGCTGATTGTGCTGCTGGATCAGTTTTCTCGCAATCTGTTCCGGGCTAGTCCCAAGGCGTTTGAGACGGATGCGAAGGGATTAGCAGTGGCCAAAGAGGCGATCGCACGGGGCTTTGACCAGCAGCAAACGTTCGTAGAACGACTGTTTATGTACTTGCCGCTAGAGCATAGCGAACACCTCGACGATCAGCAGCGATGCGTTGAACTGATGCAACAATTGGCGATCGCTGATCCTGAGCTGGCCGACTGCTACGAGTATGCCGTTCGCCACCTCAAGGTGATTCAGGAATTTGGGCGGTTTCCTCATCGCAATGCTGTCCTCGGGCGCGAAACTACGCCTGCTGAAGCCGAGTTTCTGAAGCAGCCCGGTTCGTCTTTTTAACCCGTAGAGACGCGATTCACCGCGTCTCTACGGGATTTACGTCTAGATCTTTTGCCCAACGAGCTGCTGGTCGGCAGAAGAAGTATATTCGGCAACGATTTGGCGAAACTGCTCGCCTTCGATCGTTTCTTGCTCTAGCAGCAGTTCTACCAGCCGATCGACCGCTATGCGGTTTTCCCGAATCAAGCGACGGGCTTCTTCATAGCAGGTAAAGACAATCGTTCGCACCTGATGGTCAATTTTAACGGCCATCTCATTGGAATATTCAACCGATTGCCCCATCAAATCTCGACCTAGGAAGATTTCGCCCCCCGATCGCTCTAATGCCAGTGGCCCTAGATCGGACATACCATAGCGGGTAACCATACGGCGAGCATAGTCTGCCACTGCTTGAATGTCTCCAGTAGCTCCCTGCGTCACCTCATCATGGCCAAACACTTCTTCTTCAGAGGCGCGACCACCCAAATAAATTTTGATGTTGTCCAAAATTCTGGAGCGGCTCTCGATCCCAAAGTCGCTGTCTTCACTGGGCACGGGTTTGGCAAAGCCACCAATGCCGCCTGAGCGCGGGATAATGGTGACCTTATCCAATGGGTCTGTATTGGGGAGCAGCGTCATCAGCAGGGCATGGCCAATTTCGTGGTATGCAATCAGCCGCTTTTTCTTGCTGTCCATCAAGGGATTGAGCTTGAGTCCAATCGTGACGCGGTCGATGGCATCATCAATTTCTAGCGGCGTCAGGGCTTCTTTGCGGCGGCGAGCCGTTAGAATTGCGGCCTCGTTTAGCATGTTGGCTAGGTCTGCTCCCGAAAACCCAGGGGTACGGCGGGCGATCGCCTCTAACGAAATTTCTGGCGCTAGCTTTTTGTTGCGGGCATGAACTTGCAGAATCCCTAAACGCCCCTGGTAGCTAGGCAAATCGACCATCACCTGGCGGTCGAAGCGGCCAGGACGCAGCAAGGCCGAATCCAACACATCAGGCCGATTCGTGGCCGCAATGATAATGATGCCAGCATTGCCTTCAAAGCCGTCCATTTCGGTGAGTAGCTGGTTCAGGGTTTGTTCTCGCTCGTCGTTGCCACCGCCAATCCCCGTTCCCCGCTGCCGCCCAACCGCATCAATTTCATCAATAAAGATAATGCAGGGTGCGTTTTCTTTTGCCTTTTTGAACAGGTCGCGAACGCGAGAAGCCCCGACGCCCACAAACATTTCAACGAATTCGGAGCCAGAAATACTGAAGAACGGCACACCTGCTTCTCCGGCGATCGCCTTTGCTAACAGTGTTTTTCCGGTTCCTGGAGGTCCCACCAGCAGCACGCCCTTCGGAATTTTTGCGCCCACTGCCGTAAATTTCTCTGGTTTCTTGAGGAAGGTTACAACTTCTTGGAGTTCTTCCTTGGCTTCCTCAATCCCGGCCACATCATCAAACATGACGCCGGTCTTGGCTTCCATCATGAAGCGCGCCCGCGATTTGCCGAAACTCATCGCCTGCCCTGAGGCATTGCCCGAGCGGCGCAACACCATCAGCAGTCCCCCAATTAGTAGGAATGCCAGGAGCGCATGAGTTAACAGCCAGGTGGCGGCACTGCCATCGGCCGTGGGTTGGGCATCTAGATCAACATTGTTAGCGCGTGCAGCTTCAATCAGCGGCTGGTTATTGAGCTCGTCCGCAAAGAGTGCCACCTCTTGAGGGGTGGAATTGCGCTCTTTGAGATAAACCTGAGCCACACCGCGAGCCGTATCTAACTCAATTTTATTAACCTGCCCCTCTTCAATTTTCTCCAGCAAACCGCTGTACGAGAGAGGCTCTTGCGCTTTTGTCGTTTGTGCCAATGCCGGAGCACTTACAAGTACACCCTGAAGCATGAGCCAGACAGCAGTAAGCGCGCCTGTTGCCGCAGAACCTGTTGTCCGCGAGTGCTGAACCTTGCCAGCTTGACCCTGCTCTATCAGCGATTTCTTCTGAGAATCATTCATATCAAACTGCCCTTTTCGGCTCCTAAGCCCAACCTGTTGTACTACGGGTTTCAGTAGATGTTTGCGTTGCCAAGCGGATTGAATCTATTGAGAAACGTTAAAGATCGAAGAAGCAACTTGATCTACAACATCAAGTAATGACAACGCCCACGCCTTTGTGCACCTTGGTCTGTATGCAGCTTCAGAGGGTTGCATCTTACAAACTAGTGTAACCTTCCTTATCCTAACCATTCTCACCAGAGAACGCGTAGGACACGGGGTATGTTTTCGCTCTTAAAAAGAGTTTAGGTAAACTCATAACGAGTTCGTTTTAATGCTGTACTCATCAACATGCCAGGGTAAACTCTCTCGTCAACTAGATTTTGGAATAGTCTCATCATGGTCAAAATTGTTGGAATTGGCGGCAGTCTGCGACCAGACTCCTACAGCCAAAAGGCATTGGCGATCGCCACTCAGCGGATCGAAACATGCGGTGCAACAGTAGAAATCTTAGACTTGCGAACCATGACCCTGCCGTTCGGCGATGGCGGGGGTGATTCCCGAGCAAATTGCGGTAGGCCAAGCCGGGAAAGCCTTTGACGCCGACGGCAATTTAGTAGACCAAGCCCTCTCTAAGCGGTTTGACTAGTTTGCGCAGAGTCTGCTGCAAAATACCCAAAAACTGCGGGGGATTGCAGCCTAGCTCAACGTCCAACCAGGCTAATTCTCACCCAAACGCCGCCTCAGACTGCAAGCCCCTTACCGTCATGGACTGTCTTGTAAGGAGGCCAAATTGGCATCTACAAGCCGTTCATAGGTGGGGTTATGGGTTCCTAATACCTTATCCCAAAAGGTAAAATACAGCCCATAGTGGCAGGTGTAGCGGCGGTGGTGGATCAGATGGTGCGTTGAACCAATACAGAATTGACCTAGCCAAGCCCGCAAAGCTGACGGTGGAAAGTGATCAAGCCCTAAATGATTGATCACTGACCATATAGTCATGGTCATGATGATCCCTAGCAGGGTAAGGAAATGCAGCGGAATCACGAACACTACAGCGACTAAAAATAGCGCTTGAGCCAGAGCCTCCAGCGGATCAAAGGCAAACGATGTCCAAGGCGTTGGATCCCCAGAGCGATGGTGCCCCTGGTGTAAGTGCTTGAATAGCCGGGGGTGATGAAACAGTCGATGGATGAAATAAAAGTAGGTATCTTGCAGGATCAGAACGGCAATGAAGCTAACGCCCAAATACCACCAGCCATACTGCGGCAGGTTGGAATAAAGCCGTGTGGCTCCTAGATCGTATGCAGAAATCATCAGAGCCGCACAGAAGGCAAAAATCACAGCTGAGATAATTGATAGTCGGATATCTCTGCGGATGGAGCGACTCACTGGAGGCTTAAGAAATACTCCCTGGCGAATCAGAAACTGCTTTAAAATCTGATGAAGCAGGATATGAGTGCTGCCCGCAATCAGAAAGTAACGGATAAGAATAATCCCGAACAAGGCCACTGCATAGAACCAAAATGAGTGGTTCATTAATTCACTAATCTCCCCTGTGAAATTAGAGGCATTGCTCTTAACCATTTGCAATAAACTCTAAAAGTAAAAATAAAGATGGCAAGAACCCTCCAGAAAAAATTGGGAAACTTCTAGAATAAATCCTCACACAAAAATCCAGCGAGTTCCTAAGAAGCTGCACTGGATTTGACCCAATTTTTAGTTTTTAAAGGTGAAAGACTTGCCTGAAAGCCGCACTGGTGTATTACTAACCTCAAAACCTTTCACTTGTTCCTAGAAGAAAAGGATTTCCAGTTGCTTGCTGCCTTAAGGAGAAATCTCTTGAAGGCATACGGGATCAACATAGTGGCATGTGGTTTGGTCTTGACAAATTAATGCCCAGCCGGATGAGTCAATCTCGATCAATTTATAGACGCTATCTTGCACAAAGGATCCTTTATGGTTGCGCGTATCAAGATCAACTCTAAGGTAATACACATTAGGGATAAGCATGGTTAGGCACCTGGGTATCAACGTGTTTAAATTGTTCTGAAACCGCTCTGGAACTGTTCTGAAGCCTTGGTCTGATTGTTGGAGATGCAGGAACTGCTTGCATTGCTCACATTGGAGTAATAGAAATAACTTATTTTT
>CASBQJ010000005.1 GCA_949127705.1 Synechococcales cyanobacterium PMM_0085 | reverse complement strand
GATGAACGCTGACATTGGTCGATCGCTTCTCTACCATCTCGCGCTTGTAAGACTCGAAAACCAGCCCGCTCTAGAGACAATGCTAAGGTTCTGCGTAAAGTAACGGCATCATCAACCACTAAAATCGTCGTCGCCTGAACCGATTGAATCACCGTTGATCCGTGCTGAATAGACGATTGACTATGACCATTCATCAGCCGTTGCGGAGCCTCGGCAGTCAGAGTTTCGGCAGCTTTTTGCTCTCGTTCAAATGCTAACAAAGCGCTGCTATCAATGACAGGAATCAAACTACCATCTCCCAAACTCGTGCAACCATAGAGATAGCTGGGAGGATCGATCAAAGAGCCAAATGATTTGACGACCAACTCTTGCTCCGTTATCAGCTGTTCAACTTCGATCGCAAATAGCTGATCTTGTTGGCGCAGGATCAACATGGGTGCAGCCGCAGTTTTGGGAGTGGCAGCGGTTGACCATGCTTTAGCAGTAGGCACCTCTGGAATCAGGCAAGCGTAGCTTAAAAGATCAGCAAGACGATGGGCGGGAATAATCTGCTCTCGCCAGTATAAGAAACGCTGTGTTCCTGATTGCCGAATTTGATCGCCCTGGGGAGTCACAATTTCTTCGACGGTATCAAGCGGGATCGCGAGGGTAGTCGTCGCAGCGGTGCAAATAATTAATTTAGTGTTGGTTAGGGTAAGAGGCAGACACAATTTGAATGTTGTCCCTTGGCGGGGAGATGAGGCAACGACAACGGTTCCCTTAATTAACTGTAGCTGCGATCGCACAACATCGAGACCAATACCTCGCCCAGACAGTTCACTTAGCTGCGGGGCAGTAGAAAACCCTGGCTCAAAAATCAGTTCAAATAACCGGGTTGGAGAGATTGTTAGCAGCTGGTCAGAGGAAAGCAAGCCAAGTTCAAACGCGCGATTGCGAATCCGATCCAGGTTTAGCCCCTGGCCGTCATCTTTAATCTCAATAATCGTTTGATTCCCCTTGTAGTAAGCTCGAATTTCAATTTGACCCTCTTTAGGCTTACCTAGTTGCTCTCGAACCGGAGAAAATTCAATGCCATGATCAAACGCATTACGCAGTAAATGTAGCAATGGATCATAGAGTTTTTCTAGAATGGCGCGATCGACCAGCAAACTTGTCCCGGTCAATTTCAGACTCACTGGCTTATGATACGTAGCTGACAGGTCGCGCAATACGCGAGGAAAGCGATTCAGCACCTCTCCCAGCGGTAACATCCGGGCTTGAGTTAGTTCACCGCTGAGATTTGTCAACATATACCGATGCTGATCGAGCAATCGATCAGACTGTCTGGCATACAGCGTGACATCATCAACCGTTTCGTCTAGCTGCACAAAGTTCTCAAGGATGTCTTGCAGCTGGGCATGCAGCACCCCGTAGCTATCCATTTCTAGCGAATCAAATTCCGGAGCTACCGGATTTAAAGTGGACTCGTTTTCAGCGCCCTGCGGATGGAGATCTGACCCTGAATCTCGCCCGCTATTTTTTGTACTGGAGGAGTCGGTTTTTGATGAGCTATTGGCACCGTTTGCAGAATTCTGATGCTCTGGGGCCACGAGCAGTTGATCTAACGATTCCCGTAGATGACCAACCATCCCTTCAAACTGAGAAAAGCGATTCAGTAACTCGCGGAGCACTGCCTGGAGCTGCTCATTTTGCAGCGAGAGGCCATTGCGGTTGATGCTAAGTTCGCCGACTAAATTGCCCATGCGGGCGAGGCGATCTGAGTCAACCCGAACGGTCAAGTTGGGTGGAGTGGCAGTTTCTAGCGGGCGGAAGGAGGCTGAGGAGCTAGGTTGGCGGCGCGGCGATCGAGGAATCGGTTGGCCAATTTGTAACGATTCCGGTTGACGGGAATCGAAAGGCACCAAACTGACTGGACGATCTAACAGCGCTGCATCCAAGGTCTGAGGCGCTACCCGGTCGGCATTGGCCATCTCAGTGGATGAACTATCACCATCATCTAGTGATTCAGCTAGTGATTCAGCTAGTGATTCAGGTAATGCTAAAACTGATCCTTCTAGCAGCTCTGCTTGATCGATCACAAACGATTCAGAGATTGATAGACCTGTGTCGTCTAGAATCTCATCTTGATCAATCGCTGCATCTTGATCAATCGCTAGATCGGCACCGATGACCGCACCACCGAAAATACCAAAAACACTTTCTAGCTGAGGCAGCGACATTCTCAGCTGCTCGGCTGCTTCAATTTCAATATCGGCAGCAGTAATTTCAGCCGCGATCGCCTCATCTAGCAATTCAGCGGTTGCTAACGTTATCTCCTCTAGCGGTTCAGTTGGAGCGATCGCCAGTGCTTCAAGTGCTTGCCATGCTTCAGATGCTGATAGGACGGTGGCTTCGAGCGGCTGATTCAGCTCGATTGCCAGATCGGCAGTCGTGTCGAACCCGCCAAACCCGCCAAATATGTTTTCTAGTTGGGGCAGTGCGGACTGTAGCAAATCGGCTGGCTCACCGAACAGCTCGGGTGCCATCACTTCAGCGTCATGAATGATTGGAATGCTAATGCCAGTCATGTCGGAAACAGTAATACTAGGAACACTAACGCTGGAAGCGCTAACGCTGAGAATATAAGCGTTTGAAACATCCAGGATTGGTTTATCAACCCTGACACCAGACGCTAGCGCCAGTAGCGTTTCAGAGGCTTTTGAGCCTTGAGTCCGATCGCCTGCCAAGACAGCCTGACGACTGCGTTCTAAGTCAATTAACGTGAGCTGCGTAATCTCAATCGCCCAGTCGGGATGAGCATTGAGCGCCCGTTGAGCAGTTTCGGCAATCGTTTTAAATTCTGGCAGGTTGAGTAATTCGGCAAACCCGATGAAAACCTCGATCTGAGCTCGCAGTTCTCCAGCCACTTCATAGTCTTGAGGATGAGCCAACATG
>CASBQJ010000004.1 GCA_949127705.1 Synechococcales cyanobacterium PMM_0085 | reverse complement strand
TTTTCCCAGTAGGGGTCGGCTTCAATCAGTTGGCGGACGGTGGCTTCGTCTACGGCGTCATAGACGCCAAATACTAAGGTGAGATCCTGGGTGGGTCCTAGCGTAATCAGGGAACCCGCTGTTTTTAGGGTGGTCAGGCGATCGAGATGGGCTTGACGGTAGGGGGCGCGCTGTTCTGCCACATTGTCGCAGTAGCTGCCCCACATCACATATTTAGGCATGCGTGTAGAACATAAGAGGGAACTGAGTCGGGCAGAATGGATTGGTTGGACTAGCTGCGCAGGGTGACCTGAAACTTTTCTTGCAGGCTTTCTCGCACGTTTTGATGCACGGGTTCAATGTCGTCATCGGTGAGGGTGCGATCGCCCGCTCGGTACACCAGCCGGAAGGCCAGACTGCGCCTGCCATCGGGAACGCCCTCACCGCGATATTCATCAAACAGCTCGACTGACTCTAGCAGAACACCGCCGATTTGGCGCACGGTACGCTCAATCTCCGACACTGAGAATTTTACTGGAGCAAAAAAGGCAATGTCGCGGTCGGACGCTGGGAAGGCCGAATAGGGCTTAAACGGCGGCGTCATGCGGGCATCTTGATCGAGATAATCCAGCATTAAGTCTAGGTCTAGCTCAAAGGCATACACCGCATCGGGCAGTCCCTGCTGCTGCCGCACCTGAGGATGGAGCTGGCCGAAGGTCCCTAGGCGTTCGCCCTGCACCCAAAGTGAGGCCGTCCGCCCTGGATGGAGCAGGTCATTGCGGCGATCGGGTTGATATTCTACCGGAAGGCTCAATCGTTGAAAGGCACGCTCTAGAACTCCTTTGGCCTCAAACCAAGTCATCGGCTGCTCGCGACCGCTGCGTACCCAGCGCCCGGTAGACGGATCGCCGCCCATGATGCCAGCAACGCGATCGCTCTCGTCTAAGCCATGTTCGTCTCGCCAAAACACGCGGCCAATTTCGTAAGCGTTGAGGGCACCGTTCCCTTGCTCCAGATTGAACTTAAACGCATCAATCAGGGCTGGCAGCAAATCGGTGCGTAGAGCCGAGTAATCTTCTAATAGCGGGTTGGCCAACGCAATTTGGTCTTGATGAACCGACTTCACCAGCGAGTAGTGAATCACCTCTGTTAGACCGACGGCCTTCAAAACGGTATGAATTTCGCGGGTGATGGCATAGTCGGCGGAGAGGAACCCTAGCTCCGTTTTGGCAGGCAAACTGTCGCAAAATTTATCGAAGCCATAGAGACGAGCGACTTCTTCTATTAAATCAATCTCTCGTTCTAAATCGCGATAGCGATAGGGTGGCACTGTGACCAGCCATTCGGTTGCCTCTGAATTGGTGGGGGTCAGCGTACAGCCCAATGCAGTCAAAATGCGCTCTACATCGGTTGCAAGCAGTTCGCCAACGTCACCCTCGACGGCGCGATCGCTGTCTTCTAGGTCTACTGGCCCTAATACCTGGTTCACCCGTGACAGCCGTAGAGCGATCGCCCGTGACGCCATGGCCTGCCCTGGACGGGCATCGGCAGTGGCCTGGACGCCGACTGTCCCGCCCGCTAGCTCTGTAATCAGTTGAATCGCCCGATGGGAGGCCATACCCAGCTCTGCGGGGTTGACTCCCCGCTCATACCGGGCAGAGGCTTCGCTACGCAACCCCTGCGATCGCGCCGAGCGCCGAATGGCTACCGAGTCAAACACAGCCGCTTCGAGCACAAGATTGGTAGTGCCCCCATAAACTTCGCTATTCTCGCCGCCCATGACGCCTGCTAAGGCCACTGGTTGATCGTTTGCCGTAATTAATAGCGTCTGCTCGTGCAGCCGACGCTGCTGGCTGTCGAGGGTTGTTAGGGTCTCGCCAGTTTCGGCCAATCGAACGCCTAAGGTGAGAGGGGCATCTCCAGCAAGGGTACGCAGGCGATCGCCATCAAACGCGTGCAGCGGCTGCCCCCATTCGAGCAGCACATAGTTGGTCACGTCCACGACATTATTAATCGGGCGCGTTCCTGCTGCCTGTAACCGTCGCTGCAACCAGTCTGGTGACGGTTTGATGCTGACCCCTTGAATCACAGTCCCTACATAGAGGGGGCAGGCCGCTGGTTCCGAAATCCGCAGCGCTAGCTCACTGGCCATTGGGTTGGCGATCGCCTCTGGCACCAGAGGCAGCTTCAGCGGCTTCCCGGTCAGCGCCGATACTTCTCGGGCAATCCCCACCATACTCAGAGCATCGGCGCGATTGGCCGTAGACGTTAGGTCTAAAATCACATCGTCCAATCCTAAAAGCGGACGCACATCACTGCCGACCGCCAGCGTTTCCTGCGGAAAAATATGAATCCCTTCAGAATCTTTGGCTAGCCCCACCTCGGCGAGGGAACAAATCATCCCCTGCGAGTCTACATCGCGCAGCTTACGCGGACGAATCTTGAGGTCAATTGTGGGCAAATAAGTCCCCACTGTCGCTACGGGGACGTAAATATCTGCCCGCACATTAGCTGCCCCGCACACAATCGTAGAAGGTGTACCCGTCCCAATATCTACGGTACAGACACTGAGCTTATCGGCATTGGGGTGAGGGTTCCGCTCTAGCACTCGACCCACCACAACGCCATCTGCCCAGGTGCGTCGGTCTTCAATGTCTTCTACTTCAAACCCAGCCATTGTTAGCATGTCTGCCAATGCCTCTGGGGTCATCGATAGGTCTACCAGTTCCCGCAACCAATTCAGGGAAATCCGCATCGCCGTTGTTTGCCTCTCTTTGCCTCAATGTAGCTCGGGTCATAGCCGGGATTTGGAGAGGGCGATCGCTGCCCCAACCCTATCTATTAGGTTTACCCTGATCAATCTTATCGCTCGATATTGCGGATTTTAGGAATGTCGCAGTGGATATATAAAAAGTGATGGAATTACGTGAGGCTGCACTGCACCTATCAAATATCGACTGATAAACTACTGTCATGCCGTAGCTGTATGCAATTAAATTGGATACCTGCCTCCCTATGCCGTTTGTTTTTCAGACGGCAGAGGATTTTGCCTCTTCAGTTTGCCACTTACAACTGAATAGTGAAATGGGTTGCTGTATCCTAGATGCTTTGGGAGAATTCTAAATACCTGTTTAGCCGTCTAACCCCCAGACGGTTCGCCTTGAATGATGTCTCTCAACCCCTAGCAGATCGCCAGACAATCTGTTAAACAAGTTAATAACAGCCGTAATGGAATAAAAACCGCAGCAAAGATCACGCTCATGCTTAGTTGACCAATTCAGTAGCCTTTTATACATTCATCTCCGTACCTGTAGGGTTAATTGACTGAATTTCAATCAATTAACGGCCAACTTTAGCAACTCTTCAAATGATTGCCTGCAAGAACTGCACTTTATCTGGGCGATGTTGGAACGATAATGAGAGAGGGAGGCGCAACGTGCTCCTTAAGAAACATTTCATGCTGGGCGGTTACCCTAAAGAGTGATGCCGAATGAGTTACTGCTTAAACCCTGCCTGCCCTCATCCCGAAAACCTGACGCATACTGAACTTTGTCAGGCGTGCGGCTCTAAGCTATTGCTGCGCGATCGCTATCGGGTTGTTCAGTCGCTTGGGCAGGGGGGGTTTGGTGCAACTTTTTTGGCCAACGATGAATCCCTTCCAGGCAATCCTTACTGCGTTATCAAGCAACTGCGCCCTGTGGCCTCGTCTCCTCACGTGTTGCAGATGGCGCGCGAGCTGTTTCGCCGCGAGGCCAAAACCCTAGGGAAAATTGGTAACCACCCCCAAGTGCCACGCCTGCTCGATTATTTTGAAGCTAACCAAGAGTTTTACCTGGTTCAAGAATTTATTAGTGGGTCTACTCTTCAGCAGGAAGTTAAGCAATGTGGCCCCTTCAGTGAAGCAGGCGTGAAGCAGTTTCTCAGCGAGGTGCTGCCGATGATGCAGTACGTCCACGCTCAGCAAGTGATTCACCGAGATATTAAGCCGGCCAACTTAATTCGCCGCTCTCAAGATAAGAAGCTGGTACTAATCGACTTTGGGGCTGTAAAAGACCAGGTTAGCCCGATTCGAGCCGGGGCCACCGAACAAACCGCACTCACCGCTTACGCAATTGGCACGCCGGGTTACGCGCCGCCCGAGCAAATGGCAATGCGCCCAGTGTATGCCAGCGATATTTATGCCCTAGGCGTGACTTGCGTCTACTTACTGACCGGAAAATCGCCCAAAGATTTAGACTACGATTCAACCACCGGTGAGGTGCTGTGGCGAGAGCAGGTGCATGTGAGCGATCATTTTGCGACTGTGCTCAAAAAAATGTTGGAAGTGTCGGTGCGACATCGCTATCAGACAGCCGGAGAAGTTTTGCGAGCTCTTGACCTAGAGCCATACCTAGACAGCCTCGCCCAAAACATGTCTAAGCCTGTGCGGGCTTCACGTGCTGATGGTTTGACCAACGGCACTCCCTCCGATGACCTCAGCGGCAGCCTGTTTCCGTCATCTCCCAGCGCTAGGATGGCCGCTGCGATTCGTGCCCGCCAGTCTAAATCTGGGATGGATTCCTCGGGATTGCCCCTCAGTGGAGGGAATCGCCGGGTTGCTACCCAAAAGCCCGTGTCAATGACGAGCATTGAGAATAGCAAAGGGGGCGGGGCTAGTACAGGGGGAACTCCGAGTGGAACGCCCAAGTTATCGGTAGATGAGTTGCTCAGCGCCTACGCCAAGGGCAAACGAGATTTTACATCCCGCGATCTAAGTTCCTTGAGTTTGGCCAAGGTGACTCTGGCCGGAGCAAACTTTCATCAGTCCAAACTGCATAAGGTTAATCTGCAAGGCGCAAACCTGTTCAACTCAGATTTTGGGCGCGCTAGCCTCAGTCAGGCACTGCTTAAAAATGCAAATTTAGCTAGAGCCTACCTCAGTCACGCCGATTTGCAAGGTGCAGACTTGCGCGGGGCAGATTTAAGCTATGCCTATCTCAGCAATGCTAACCTGCGGGGGGCAAATCTTTGTGGAGCCGACCTCACGGGGGCAAAACTAGCAGACGACCAACTGGCTATGGCCAAAACTAACTGGGCTATAGTCCACCCCAGCGGCAAACGGGGCTTCTGGTAACTGACGTTTTGATTTTTCTAATAAAACTTAGAATTAAAATTTAGTACTCAAAACTTAGTGCTCAAGCACAGGAGAGGGGGATACAGAATTCTGTATCCCCCTCTCCTTTTG
>CASBQJ010000003.1 GCA_949127705.1 Synechococcales cyanobacterium PMM_0085 | reverse complement strand
TTCGGCAAATTCAGCATTTCACCTAACGAAAATCCAACAAATGGATTATTTGGAATTGGGGTATTGCCAGTGGCTAGCCAAAACAGCAACCGTTGCGAGTCATATACGACTTGGCGCACAACCCCGTTGGTGGCAATGCTGGCATTGTCGTCATAGACGGTAGACGGGCTTTGTTGCAGTGTGATGGGGTTAATGCGATCGCGCAAAATCTGCACCATCACCCTGGGGTCAATTTTGCCATGCCGAGAGTAAGAGCCACCGGGTTCTAACAATTGTTTGAACCGTTCGTGCCGGATGAGGCTGGAGCTACTAGGCGGGTCGCGGTCTTCACCCTGCATTTCTGGTGAAACGAAATGGTTAGCCATATACAGTACCCCACTGGCGTCGAGTTCTCGAATTCCCATAGACGTCGCAATTAATTCAAACACACCCGCCCGACGCGACATGCCGTCAGCAATTAAGATTAAGTCGGCTGCCATGCGGCGTTGCGATCGCATAAACGTACGGGCTTCTGCATAACTATTGGCATTGCTCAAAATGCGAGCCATCATTTGCACATGGCTGCGGCCAGTTGTAGACAACCTCGTGATGTCTTTGGGATGTGCGGTATTGAGCGCCAGGGTAATACCGGAAGCATTCATTCCAGAATTGGGCCATACCATCCCTGGAACTGAAATAAACATATGCGGAATGCCGTCATTAGGCTGTCGAATAAATACCGTGGGATGCTTAATCCAATAGGCATTCGGTTTACCGTTATTGTCTAAACTGCGACCGTGGTAAAGCCGACCATCGACCGTGGCGGCACCAGCCGCAACAAATTGGGAACAGGCGACAGGGCTTGATCTGCCGACGGAGAACCCCGCCCCATCATTAAAAAACTGGGGTAGCGTATCGGCAAAATATTCTTGAAACACATCCCCAAAGGCTAATACCAGACTGGCGGTCATAGTCATGCCAATGTCTTTGGTAGCAGCAACCAAGCCTTCACATTCTTCAATTACATTGCTGAAGCATCGTTTTCTAGCAAAGTCTGCTAGCCCCAGATGCTTACCCAAAAAATTAGCCGCTTGGATTGTAGGCAACGGTAAATCAGCAATTTCATTGCGCAACAGTTTGCCATGCTGGTAGCCCATTTCGTAAGGGGTACCTTGGAGCCAAACAACTTTCACAATTCCTTGATCTTGACGATGGGAGGCGACCGGGGTCCAACCTTCTCGACGGAAACGCATGGATTCAGGCATGGTAGCTATATCTTAGAATCAGGCGATCGCATTCTATCCTTGAAAAAAGGGAATGCGGGCAATTGCAACAGATTCGTTAAAGTCGCTGATCCAGCTAGGCAACCAATATGCCGAGGCATTCTGTGTTGCATGTCGCGATCGCCCCTGCTGCTGTTCCCAGATGGAGAGCGATCGCCCATACAGTGGTTCTGCTTCGCTGTTGCGCCCTTCCATGCGAGATTTTAGACCTCCGAGGTTTTGAAAACCTCGGAGGTCTTGGGGAGCAGGATGCAGGGCTTATTTTTTATAGCGCAGCTCTGGAATAGTCGTTTCCTACCAGAAATTTCCCCAACCAGTTTGGGTATGGGGATGGTTTTCAACCAGAACATTCATCAGAATGGAGAGCGATCGCCCCAAAGCAATTCTGCCTCGCTGTAGCATTCTTGTGATTGGTAAATTTCTGCCATTCAGGACTTAGGGCTTACTGATGCACTGCGATCGCCTCTCGGCTCATCTCAATGTAAGAATGTTGACCGAAGAGTTCGATCAGATGTTTTATGTTTTGAATAAATAACGCTTCAAGCTCAGAGTTTTTGATGTTACCAGTAGTAATCAGAAGCAGTTTGTAGGGTTGTTGAATGGTGAGAAATGAATTCAGGAAATCTACATCCTTGGTGATGACAATTCGTTGTTGGGAAATCGACAGGGCATTGATATCGAAGTCGGGAGTGGCATTTTGCTGCGGGAGATCACGGGTATGGAGCGTATCGTATCCACTTGCCTGTAGCAATCGGGCGAGGCGCAAGGGCAATTGAGCATCAACCAGAAACTTCATGAGGCAATTTTATAGATGCTTTTGACTTGGCTAAGACGAGCAGCAAACAGTAGGGCGGCCAGGATATCGTCGCGTTCGAGGTCATCGTAGTCTGCTAGGATATCCTCAATTGTCATCCCAGAACTGAGTAATTCAAGCAAAAATTCTACGGGGTAGCGAAGCCCACGAATGCAGGGCTTGCCATGACAGATATGGATATCGGAGGTGATGCGTTGCAATAAGGTCGTTTCCATGAGTCTGATCAGCACAGGTTCTGTTTCAATGATGGTCTGCTTTGAGAACATCGCGATCGCCTGCTCTCATCGCCTACTCTCACTGTTTCAGGCTCCGATCTCCCCCAAAATCACCCGCCCATACAGCGGTTCTACTTCGCTGTAGCGCCCTTGCGATTCGTAGAGTCCTGCCAGATTGTTGAGGCTGGTGGCAACAGCGGGATGGTCGGCTCCCAACTGCTGTTCCCAGATGACCAGCGATCGCACGTATAGCAATTCTGCGTCGCTGTTGCGCCCTACGAGTTGCAAGGAGAGTGAACCAACTGACATAGCTCAGTAGAGAGTAAGAACACCGATGGAAGTGTCTTGCTCAAGTCGTTGAACCATGTCTCTTGCCGATTGTAAAATTTGCCTAATTTCTTGGGTCGAGCAATTACCACGACGAATCCAAATGACTTTGGGTGGAAAGCCTAAGATGAGGCTGAGATCG
>CASBQJ010000002.1 GCA_949127705.1 Synechococcales cyanobacterium PMM_0085 | reverse complement strand
TCCTGCTTCAGCGTTTGAAAGAACGCGGTACCGGGGGCTTCCATCCATTCTCCGTTCATTGCAGTCTCTTCCCCGGCCTGCACGGCCCAGTAGGCACAGAAGCCGCGAAAGTGGTCAATCCGAATTAAATCCACATACTCTAGTGTGGCTCGAAAGCGCTGAATCCACCAGGCAAAGTCAGTCTTCTCCATGGCGTCCCAGTTGTAAATCGGGTTGCCCCACAGCTGACCTGTTTCGCTGAAATAATCGGGTGGAACCCCGGCCATCAACGCTGGCTCACCTGTTTCGGGCGAGAGGTGAAACCATTCAGGAAAAGCCCATACATCGACGCTGTCGTGCGCCACATAAATGGGGATGTCGCCAATGATCTGTACGCCTGCCTGATTGGCATACTGCTTCACCGTAGACCACTGCCGGAAAAATTCAAACTGGAGATATTTCTGCTGATAAATTTCGGTACTGAGTTCATGCCGCCAGTGGGCTAGAGTGTCGGGATCACGCTGGGCGATCGCCGTCTCCCATTGGTGCCAGCTGACGCCACCCTGCGCCTGCTTCAGCGCCATAAACAGGGCATAGTCATTCAGCCAGAAGGCTCGACTGGCGCAAAAAGCATTAAATTCCTGCTGTTGCTCAACGGTGGCCGTTGCCTTAAACTGCCCTGCCGCCTTTAGCAGCAGCGGCATTTTGAACCGGGCGACGTCATCAAAGGCTACTTGGTCGAGGGGAAAATTAGGCACCTGAGCTACATCTGCCTCCGTGAGCAGCCCGTGTTCCAACAGCACGTCTGGGCTAATCAGCAGCGGGTTGCCTGCCATTGAGCTAAAGCACATATAAGGTGAGTTGCCGTGCCCTGTAGGGCCTAGGGGCAACACCTGCCAAATCTTTTGCCCTGTTTGCTGTAAAAAATCGACGAACTGGCATGCATCCGGCCCTAGGTCGCCAATCCCAAACCGATTAGGAAATGATGTGGGGTGGAGTAAAATTCCGCTGGTTCTGGGAAAGGGCATGGCTAGCTGGGGATCGCAACTTAAAGGGCTGGAAGAGGCACAACGTCTAATGTCTAGACTCTAGCACGCGATCGCGACCTAGATAATTTGAGTCAGTTTTCAAATCACAGGCAATGGTGTAGACACCCCTCCTCATGTTAAGATATGCAGCAATTATGAGATCTGTGTTTGGAAGGGAGATTCATCGATGGAAGCGGCATTACTCTTAGCAAAACTGCCTGAAGCCTACGCAATTTTTGATCCCTTGGTAGACGTGCTACCAATTATTCCGGTTTTCTTTTTCTTGCTGGCTTTTGTCTGGCAAGCTGCGGTAGGTTTCCGCTAAACGTTCGCACTCAATCTGACAAAAAATATGGCGTGACCCCATGGGGTCACGCCATATTTGCATGAGGTTTTGCCTAGATTGCGCAACCGAAGCGCGGCGGCGGGCAATGCCATAGAGTCCTAGCCTTACAGTACTTGATGAGTGTAGGCGTGTTGTTTGACGTTATCCTCAGTTTTGATAATCCGCTCCGAATTTAGGACTCGCTTGCGCTCAACAGAGAAATTGAAATCTTGACGGCTGCTTCCGGGCGGGATCACGGCTTGAGCCACGACCCGGGCTTTATAAGTACGAGCCGCAGAAAAGGCACGCAACGTAAATTCATCACAAAATTGGGTGCTGGCCGGAAACTCTGGAGGGAGTTTATACGTCTCACCCTCAAGCACTGCTCCTAATGTCGTTGCGCACGCCAGTTCGTACGACGTGGGAATGCCCTTGGCGATCGCTTCTAAGGCAGCAGAAGGAATCGGCTCAGCGATTTTGACCGAATGCAGTTCACCGTCTTCTTTGATAAAACAGTTGGCTAACCCAATGACTAAATAATCATCAGTTGAGAGATCGGATGCATTGGCATATGTAGTGGCGGTGGTCATGAAATCTCTACCCCAAAACCTGAACGATGAACCTCCATTCTCTCTGAGATATGGAGAGGATCATCAGGGCTTCACAAAAATGCTCAGAATCGCAGAACAAAATCTGGCTATCCAAGGGTTTGTGAAGTTCACAAAAAATCTGAAACCGTCTCAGAAATTGCCCTGACTTGACGTGTAGAAATTATTAAGCCATGAAAATGTCTCTGTCTCTGGTGCGATGGGCTTTTAAGGGGGGTGACTCGCGTACTTTCCCGGATTGGCGCAAGAGCAGGTAGGTAATAGTTCCGTACTTTCAACCTAACAATCTCCGTGTTCTTGAGAGACAGTAGCAAGTGAAACCCACGAAAGACGTATTCTAGCGGCAATCGCAGGATCTCAAAAATTTAAGCCTAACCGTCCGAGTCTACAAGCCTTTGCTTAACGTGAGGATTTATGAACACCCGCTCTTCTACAAGTCGTCCAGGTAATCCTGGAAACCAGGATCGCTTCAGTGGGATCGCTGACACAATTGTTCGATCTGCTGGAAAACTCCAGAAGCGTTGGCAGCCTAAATCTCGTCGGATAGAAGAGCGAATAGGAGCGCACTCCTCCTCCCGGACAAGCCAGCTAGAGCGTGAAACCACGCTGCGGCACTATGCATTACAAGAAGCTCAGCAAGGGAATCAGGCTGCTGCGATCGCCCTATTTACGCAAATCTTAACCACCAACCCTCACAGTGCCCGCGACTACAACAATCGCGGCTTGGTCTACTTTCAAAGCGGCGAAATGAAGCAGGCGATCGCCGACTACAATCGTGCCCTCCAGCTAGACGACAGATTGGACAGTGTCTACAATAATCGCGCCAACTACTACGCGTCCCAGGGCAAGTTTTTAGAAGCCATCTTAGACTACGATGCTGCGCTTGACCTTAACCCTGCGAACGGGCGAGCATGGCTCAATCAGGGCATTACGCTGCGAGAACTGCGGATGTTTGATCGGGCAGTTGAATGCTTCGACTTCGCCCTCAAGCTAGGTCGGATAGAGAGCCACATTTACGCTGAACGAGGCCGTACGTATCATGTGTGGGGCGATTGGAATTGCGCCTTAGCAGACTATCAGCGGGCAATCGACACCCTCAACCTGCCTACTGTCGCGGCAACAGGGACAACGACTCGCCTCAGACTTCAAATCGAAGTCTGGAAAGACGAGCTGTTGAGGCCCTTAGGACAGATGAATGAAGGCTGAGGGCGCTAAACATCCTGCTCGCGATGTCCTGCTCGCGAGCAAGCTGCTTGCACTAGTCAATTGAAATCGACTGAGGGCCGCTGCCGTTACCATTAGATCTGGGATGGGGAGAGACATAGCCTGACCCACCAGACTGCTGATCGAGCCAGCTTTTAACGGGATCATCTGCTAAGTTAAGGCGAAATAAGCCAGAGAAGAAACCACCCAGAAACGCCACAGGGTGAGCCGTCAATTCTCTGACCATCGGGGTGAGTTCATCTAAAAACATATTGAGGCTCCAAGTGCTGCGTTCATAGTCTGCCCGATCCTAGCAGGGATTTAATGGGTGTGACCGCTGACTGATGGACGGCAGACGCGATTACCACTCCAACCGCAGCCCTTGATCAATCATGTACTGCTGTAGCGATCGCGGCCACTCATATTGCTACAGCGCTAACCCGCGTTCACCACGGCGAATGGACTATTGGCTCGGCGGCAGGCGTCACGGCAGGCTGGTTGGTTACCCAGCACCCGGAGATCGTTCCAGCGGCCATTGTGCCCAAGGGTCTGATGCGATCGCTACAGCAGTACATGATTGATCAAGGGCTGCGGTTG
>CASBQJ010000001.1 GCA_949127705.1 Synechococcales cyanobacterium PMM_0085 | reverse complement strand
AGTAGTTTGACTGCACATTTGTCTGCACAACAGGAGAGGGGGATACAGAATTCTGTATCCCCCTCTCCTGTTGTGCAGACAAATGTGCAGTCAAACTACTCACGGTATGTTTGCTGACACCAGAGCTACCGGGCTGACCACGGCGACCATCCGGCAGGGGTCACGTAGTGACGTTGTTCAATCCACTGCCGCATTTCATCTTCCGAATCTGTGTAGAAGGCGCGATCGCCCATGGGATCGTAGGCATGCCATAGGTCATTGCCATCGGCGTCTGGCTCTTGCCAAACCCGTAGCTCTGACTCATAGGTTAGCCAACTGACTACAGCTTGCCCCATCTGGCTCCAGAATCCTGCCAACCGGGACTGAGCGGACGCATAAGACTTTCCACGGAAAAGCAGGTCGAAGCCAGGTGTTAACTTTTGCATGAGATTGATGGATTTCATAGATCCAACCTCCAACTTGACTTCATTTCAGGAAAATCAACCTCTAGGGATTTACCTGCATATATCTATATTAGAAGGTGTATACGAGAATACACATAGCTAAATAAAGGCTAAAAACTGTCTTTGCCTTTAAAAAAATGTTATTAATGCAGAATGACCTTAGAAACCGAGAAGCTGCTAGATGAGATTGGTTGGGATCTGCTGCGCGCCCTGCAGGAAGACGCTCGGCTCTCGTATAGCGAGCTGGGACGGCGTGTAGGACTATCTGCCCCTGCGGTGGTAGAACGCATCCGTCGCATGGAAGAAACCGGAATTATCAGCGGCTATCGAGCGGAGGTAAACCTCGCTAAGCTGGGCTTTTCCATTACCGCCTTTATGCGGATTGAATCGTCTGCCGGAAATTTTTCGAGTTTAAGCGATCGCCTCAAACGCTTACCCGAAGTGCTCGAATGCCATCGCGTGACGGGCAGCGACGACTATATTGCTAAGGTTGCCGTATCGTCTGTGGCACATCTAGAATCGTTAATTGACCAGTTTACCCAAAGCCAAGTAATTACTCTGATTGTGCTCTCCTCACCCGTGCTGCGCCGCACCATCGAACATCCACCCGAGTTTGGCTCTAGCCCCCTTGAATAAAGAATAAAGCAGTCGTCAACGCCGCCCCAAAAGCGCCTCATCCTGCTCCCCCCGGCCCTCTATTGCCGCAACCAGCATTTTATCGATGCGGTTGCCGTCCATATCCATCACCTCAAACCGCAGATCGCTCCATTCAAAGTGATCGGCGACGGTAGGAATACGACCTAGCTGCGTGATCACGAAACCGCCCAATGTTTGATAATTGCCACGATCTTCACCAGGCAGCTCTTCTAGATTAAATAACTCTTTCAGCTTGTCGATCGGCAGCATTCCATCTAGGAGCCAAGAGCCATCCTCGCGGCGCACAATTGGCGACCCATACTCATGATCTGCGAACGGTACGTCGCCAATAATCACCTCCATCACATCATTCAGGGTGACAATCCCCTGAACGACGCCATATTCATCTACCACGATCGCAATGTGAGTGCCTGACTGTTTGAATAACTCCAGCACTTGAAGCGCACTGGTGCTCTCAGGAATAAATAAAGGCTGTCTCAGATTGCCAGCTAGATCAAATGGCTGATTTGAAAAGCTGCGGGCGAGTAAATCTGTGGCATACGCCACGCCTAAGACATTATCTAGGTGATCTTGCCCCACCAGGTAGCGACTATGACCGTTTTCGATCATTTTGTGGCGATTAATGTCTTCGGGGTCGTTTAGATCAAGCCAAACGATCTCTAGTCGAGGGGTCATGAGCGCATTCACATGTTGATCCCCGAGATGGAAGACGCGTTCCACCATGTCTTGCTCAGCCACCTCAAACATCCCGGCTTCGGTGCCCTGTCGCACCATCACCTTAATTTCTTCTTCGGTGACCAGTTGTTCACCTTCTACTTGGGTCACCCCCAACACCCGCAGCACTGCTTCGGTGGAAATGCTCAGCAAGTGCACTAAGGGATAGGCGATCGCCGACAACCCCCTCATCGGCTGTGCCATTCTCATGGCGATAATTTCAGGATTACCTAGCGCTAACCGCTTGGGGACTAATTCGCCAATGATGAGTGAAAAGTAGGTGATGATGACAACGACGCCCACCAGTGCGATCGCCCCACTATACGAGGCCAGGGCTGGAATTCGAGCAATCACCGTCGCCAGCTTTGTGGCAATGGTGGCACCCCCAAAGGCACCTGCCAAAATGCCAATCAGCGTGATCCCCACTTGCACCGTGGAGAGAAATCGATTCGGCGAGTTTGCTAAGTCTAGAGCGACTTGTGCCTTCTTATTGCCTCGCTCTGCCAGCTCTTGAAGGCGGGTTTTGCGGGCTGAAACAATCGACATCTCCGACATGGCAAATACGCCATTGGCGAAAATCAGCAGCAAAACGATGAGAATTTCTATAGTGACAGGCATTCTGAGCAGTGCAAAAAATGTGGCTAAACGGTGTGGACACGAACACGGATTTGACTCAGTGTTTAGAGTTAGGTTGAGGCAGAATTAGGTTGAGGCAGAACAGTCCTACTCAGCATTTTCTGATGTCTGTCAACTTGTGCTCTAGTAGTCTGAGGCGTAAATCTGCCTAACGTCCGTACGTAGTGCAGGCTTCCAGCCTGCGCGGGCAAGATGCCCACCCTACGGTAGCTAAACTTGCGCCGCTTTCTACTCGTTGCCTATCCCTAATTGATAGATTAACTGAGATAGATGAGCTGAATTATCACTCCCCACCTAAATGACGGTAGCATCCTCTGACGATGAGCGAGGAAAGCGGTCAGCGTTTTTTGGCGGATCTGTCGTTCTGCAAACTTGCGGCAGCCTGACTACGGCGCAGCTTTCTGGTAAGCCTTCTACAATCTAAATACACAGCTGAATTTTGGTCGGTGAGGTGCAATGTTGCTCTTTGCGGCTCAAACCAATCAGACACCTCCTATTACCCCTATAATTCTGTGGCTTTTGTTGGGGTTCTCGGTAAAGTATGGCTTTTTCGTCAATTATTCGTGCCCTAGGGCGATCGCCCCTGACTGGCGAGCTACTCACCAAGCTCAATCAGCAGCACTCATTGACTCTCAATGGCGTTGCCCGAATTCCCAAGGGCTTAGTGTCGTCTGCCTTAGCCCAGGCACAGTCTCATCCGCTTTTAGTCGTCACTGCCACCCTTGAAGAAGCGGGCCGTTGGGCGGTGCAGTTAGACGCCATGGGCTGGAATACAGTTCACTTTTACCCCACCTCTGAGGCATCTCCCTACGAACCGTTTGACCCAGAGTCGGAAATGACTTGGGGGCAGCTACAGGTTCTAGCCGATTTGGTCGGTATGGGGGGGTGGGACGCCGGGGGACGTGAGCTTGCACTAGCGGCTGCCTCCCCAGCCTCGACGCCAAATT